>NZ_JBEUTW010000133.1:0-8945 GCF_040492675.1 Bacillus sp. AP50 | reverse complement strand
TATAAAAATCAGAACTTTCTAACTATCTTTTTTAATATTTTTAAATTATAATAAATAGTAGCAATCTATTCCAATTATCAGGGGGCTCATACATATGAAAGCTGCAGTAAAACATAACATCTCAGATTTTAAAGACTACTTAAAATCTAACGATATATACATGGAAGAAAATATAGATGAAAATGATGGCTCTGTTCATTTTTCAGTAGGATTAGAGACTGAAGCTGGCGCAAAGATTCAACTTATCGCTGCTTTCCAAAACGAACATCCTACGGTGGATATATACTGCTTCAATGTTGCTCACGTGCCTGATGCAACATCAACAAATGATATTTTACATGTCATCAATGAATTAAATACATCTTATCGCTTTGCAAAATTCACATTAAATAAGCAAAATGCAATTGATATTTCAACATCTCTTGCATTCTCAGAACCAAACTTTAATCCAGCACTTGTCTTTGAACATACGAGAATGCTATATAAATTAGCAAATGACGAATATAAAAACTTAATGAAAGTTATTTGGGCATAAAGTAAAACTATAATCCGTTAGGTTTACGGGCAATAAATAAAAGGATGGGCTGTAAGCAGCACCATCCTTTTATTTTGATATCATATCGATCCACATTTTAACAGCAGTGCCTACAATTAAAGTGGACAATACATATTGCAGTACTTTTTGATTTAGCCTCTTCCCGACTCGTGCTCCAAGTGGCGCAGCAAATATACTGGCAACCGCAATAATTAGAGCTGGAATGATAACTACTTGCCCAGTAACCATTTTTCCTGTAGTAATCCCTATTGAGGAAATAAACGTAATAGCGATAGATGTTGCGATCGTCATGCGCAGTGGTAATTTTAAAATAACTAGCATAATGGGAACTAAAAGGAACGAACCTCCAGCTCCTATAATGCCTGAAGCTCCCCCTACAACGAACGCTAACAAGCTTGCTAACCATTTATTATACTTCACATCTCCACTATTATTTTGTTTCGGTACAAACATCATAATAGCTGCAATTGTAGCTAATGCTGCATAAACAACATTGACTGTATGTTCCTCTAATATGTTAGCACCGAAACTCCCTATGAAGCTTCCTATTAATATACTAGCTCCCATATACATAACTAACGTTTTATTCATGTCATTACTTTTCCGGTATGCCCAAGCGCCTGCAAAAGTTGCAAAGAATACTTGTACCGCTGTAATACCGCTCACTTCATGTGATGTATAGCCAGAAAATCCCAGCAATACCGGAATGTATAAGATCATCGGATAATTAATAATCGCACCGCCAATTCCAACCATTCCTGATATAAACGATCCTATAAATCCAATTATAAAAAGTAATACGACTAAGCTCATCTTACATCCCCTCCCTTCTAGAAAGAAGATGAATTAAATGAATAAGTTTACATTCCCATCCGAAGCATCTGCTAAATAAGCTCCTACTCCTGCAAACTCTACCCCTTCCATAATCTCTTCCTCTTTTAACCCTAATAAATCTACTGTCATTTGACAAGCGACAAGTTTAATCCCCTGTTCTTTCGCCAAATCGATTAAATCTGGTAAAGGCATCGCATTATGTTTTTTCATAATACCTTTAATCATCTTTGGTCCCATACCTGCAAAATTCATTTTTGATAATCCCATCTTATCCGCACCGCGTGGCATCATTTTTCCAAACACTTTTTCTATAAAAGTTTTCTTTACCTTCACATGCTCATCTTTCCTTAAAGCATTTAATCCCCAAAAAGTATGAAAAATAGTTACCTCTTGATCATACGCCGCTGCACCATTTGCAATAATATAAGCAGCCATTGCTTTATCATAATCTCCGCTAAATAAAACGATTGTTGTTTTCTTCTGTTGTTCCATGTTGTTCTCCCTCCGATTACCTATAGGGGTATTTTATCATTTATAAAAAGGCTCAAATCATGTATCTCTGTACTATACGACTTTACCTTCCCATGCTAACATACCACCTACCATATTAATTGCTTGAAAACCGTAGCTCTCTAAAAACTGAACTGCTCGTGCACTTCTTCCGCCAGAACGACAAACGATAATATACTCTTTCTTTTTATCCAACTCATGCATACGAAACTCTAATAGTCCTAGTGGAATATTACACGCTTCTGGAATTTTCCCTTCGGCTACTTCTTCTACTTCACGTACGTCCACGATATTTACTGCTTCTTTACGTAACAATTTTTCTTCCAATTCTTTTACTGTCATTTCTTTCATTTTAAATTCCCTCCTCACAAACCATTCATACCGCCTGAAACATTGATAACGTGCTGAAATCCTAATTTCTTTAATACCTTTGCTGCTTGCTTACTTCTCATTCCACTTTGGCAAATAACGATTACTTCCTTATTTTCATCTAACTGATTTGCCTTACTCGCTAACTCATTTAGTGGGATATTTTGAAACCCTTTCATATGATTCCCTCTATACTCACCTACTGTACGTACATCGATAAATTGTTTATTCTTTTGCCCCATCATACGTTTTAAATCTTTTCCTGAAATATTTTTTACTCCTCTAACTGGTAAGAAGCGAGAAATAATAAACCACGATACAAGTACAATTAAGATTACATTCAATATTGTCTTTACATCCATAAAACTATTTAAACTCCTTCTATGCCTTTTTCCCGTCCAAATATATACTATAGCTTTGAATATGGAACCCTTTCTTTCTTAAAAAACGAACACTTAAATTCCAATCCACTTTATTATGAACAATAAGATGCAAAGGCTTATTTGGTATTTCATGATAATACCGTTTTAAATACGCATACGGTATACACATAATTCTAGAAGTGTTATCACTGTGACTCTCTGTATAATTGCGTACATCTACAACAACACTTTCCATTTTCCTTACTTGTTCTAACGAAATATATGCAACATTTAAAACCGGAATGTAACGTTTTACTAAACTTCCTAGCATCGATACTATTAGAGATATAACTATATAAGACATATATGATTATCCTCTTTACTTTCAATAATAAGCAGAGGATGTAATCTTCCACTTATTATTGAACCGCTATGCTTTCTTGATCCAGAACTTTAATTCACCAGATTCTTCCGTGTGTTTTAACACTTCATGACCTCCTTTTTGTGACCATGCTGGAATATCTTTAATCGCACCTTTATCTGTTAAGTGTACTTCTAACACTTCTCCTGATTGTAATGCTTCCATTGCTTTCTTTGTTTTTACAATTGGCATTGGACATGCTAATCCTTTTACATCTAATACTTCTTTCACTTTCATCTTGTTTGCCTCCTATTTTTATAATTAAGCTTTCTTAATCCAGAACTTTAATTCGCCTTCTTCTTCTGTATGCTTTAACACCTCATGACCGCCTTTTTGTGACCATGCTGGAATATCTTTAATCGCACCTTTATCTGTTAAGTGTACTTCTAACACTTCCCCCGATTGTAATGCTTCCATTGCCTTCTTCGTTCTTACAATTGGCATTGGACATGCTAATCCTTTTACATCTAATACTTCTTTCACTTTCATCTTATATACCTCCTATTTTTATTACATTTGAAATCGAATTAATTATGAACAGCACAACGGTTTGGACCAATCTCCATTTCACGCTCTTCGTCTTGACTTGGATTTAATCGCCCCATATTTGTTTGACGAATTTCTTGATATGCATTCGGTTGAGGTGGTAAATTCTCCGTTACAACTTTACGAAACTCTCCCTCATCCTCAATATTTAATCCTGCATTATACGCAAATAAATCTTTTAATTTAGCACTAACAATACCACTCTCGTCCATTTCACTTATTTTTGAATAATGAGCCGGTAACACAACTAAGTTTTGAGATAGTTCTTTATATCTGCTATACAAAGTAGTACGTAAATCACTTACCCAATCTTCAGCTTTCCCAGCAAGGTCTGGACGTCCAATTGAATCTACAAATAAAATATCACCTGATAATAAATAGGAATCATCTACAATAAATGACGTACTTCCAATCGTATGCCCTGGTGAGTATAATGCGTCAATTACAATTTTAGTACCCCCCACCGTAATAACAGATCCTTCAACAAGCGGTTCGTATGAGAAAACAACTTCCTCTGCATCTTTTGGTGGTAACCAATACGTACCACCTACCTTTTCCGCTAACTTACGTCCTCCGGAAATATGGTCTGCATGTAAATGTGTATCCATTACATTCGTAATCGTAACGCCATGCTCTTTCGCAAATTCTTCATATGCTTCAACTGTTCTTACTGCATCAATAACTGCTGCTTCACCATTTGAAACGACCATATAAGATAAACAGCCTTTTCCAAGGCGGTTAAACTGATACATACTTCCAACATTTTTTAAATCTCCCACTTTTATAGGCTTTACATATTCACTCCAAGCCTTCATGCCACCAGCTAAATAATAAATATTTTCTAATCCAGCCTCTGTTAATTGCTCTGCCACAAATATAGAAGACCCTTCTTTTGCACATACTACTAAAACATCTTTATCTTTAGGTAATTCACTTACAATATGATCTACACCATCTAACAAGTCAAAGTAAGGTCTATTAATAGAAGAAACTTGTTTCCCTTCAATTTTCCAATCTTCATAATCCGCCTCATTACGAACATCTAAAATGAATAACTCTCCGAATAACACTTTCTCTGCCACATCTTTTGCTTGTAACGGTTTAACACTCACTCTATTACCCCCATAGGTATATTTTTATTCAAAAAAATTTATTTCTCTATATTCCCTTGCCACTCTAACATACCTGGAATGACATTTTTCACATTTGAATAACCTTTCTCTTTCAACATTTGGCAAGCTATATCACTGCGATTACCAGTTCGGCAAATAACATAAATTTGCTTCGTCTTATCTAATACTGCGCTGTCTAATTCACCTAATGGTACCGAAATGGCGGATGGAATATGACCAAAAGCAAATTCCGCTGCTTCGCGAACATCTAATACAATGCTCTCTTCTCCATGAGACAATATAGACTGTAATTCTGCATTCGTAATTGTATGTGGATATTTCACAATTTCATTCACTTCATGCTCGTTTGCTTTCCTAACATAATGCACCAATACATTATCCTCGTGTTTCGTCCCGATATATTGATGTCCTACTTTACCCGCCCAACTTTTTATATCTACCGTAGATCCTTTATCTGTTGCCTGAACTTCAATTACTTGCCCTGGTGCTAATCCTTCTATCGCCTTCTTCGTTTTCACAATCGGCATCGGACAAGCCAACCCTTTACAATCTAAACTCATATCCACTTTTATACTCATAATTGATTCCTCCACAACTTATATACATATACCTGTAGGGGTATATTAAAATGTTTTTGAAAATCTGTCAACAATTATGTCTGACAGATTATCGGCTTTTTACAAGTAATTGAACAGCTTCTTTAATTAACTCTTCATTTGAAGCATTACCGCTTTCAAACTGCTCACGCAAACATTGCTCTAAATTTGTCCCAACAACAAGTCCAATTGTACGATCAAGTGCAGAACGAGATGCCGTTAACTGTGTAATAACCTCTCGGCAATCTTTTCCTTCTTCCATCATACGAAGTACACCACGAACTTGACCTTCAATACGTTTCAATCTATTTTTCATATCTTGATTATATTCCATTCTATAATCACCTCATTACCATTATGTCACTATTTATAACCTATGACAATATATTATACCCTATAGGGTATTTTGTAAACCCCTATTTTTAATATTTATCTTATATGTTCACAAAACAAGAAGTGAAACCTTACTATATAGGCTTTCATCTTCCACCAAATTTTGAAGTGGAAGATGAAAAAATATTAATATACAACACGTTCTGGTACTACTGTTCCGTATAATTTAAAGCCACCATCTAAGTTCTTTACCTTATATCCTTTTTCCATTAACATGCGCGCTGCAACATACCCTCTCATACCAAGTTGGCAAGTGATATATATTTCTTTGTCCATTGGCACTTCATCCAATCGATCACGTAATTCATCTGACGGAATATTAATAGAGTCTTTAATCATTCCCTGTTTTAGTTCATTAGGCTCTCGAACATCAATAAGATATCCACCATTTTTAACAATGTGATCTATTTCATGCCATTGCACTGTGTCCACAAAACCATCTACTATATTACTTGCCGCATACCCCACCATGTTTACTGGGTCTTTTGCAGAAGAATAGGGCGGGGCATATGATAATTCTAAATCCGGCAAATCGATTACAGTTAAGTTTGCCTTCATTGCCGTTGCAATAACATCAATACGCTTATCTACACCATCACGCCCTAACGCCTGCGCTCCATAAATTTTTCCGCTTTCTTTATTAAAAATTAATTTTATTAGCACAGGCGTAGCATTCGGATAATATCCCGCATGAGAATTTGCCTGTACATGTACTACCTCATAGGGTATATTTAGTCGTTTTAATATTTTCTCATTCACTCCAGTCGAAGCAACTGTTAAATCAAAAACTTTAGCCACAGAAGTTCCCATCGTACCTTTATATAAAGACTCCGTATGGCCATGGATAATATCTGCTAACATGCGACCTTGACGATTAGCTGGCCACGCTAAAGGAATCATCGTTTCTGTTTCTGTAACAAAATCTTTCACTTCAATCGCATCACCAATTGCATATACATGTGGATCTGATGTTTGAAATTTCTCATTTACCTTTATCGTTCCTCTAACTCCTAATGCTAATCCTGCATCTTTCGCTAAACTATTCTCTGGTTGTACACCAATTGCTAAAATAATCATATCTGTTTTTATAACTGAGCCACTTTTTAAACGTACAATAGCCCCGTCTTCTTCTAACGCATCTACACCATCTTCTAAAACAAGCTCAACATTGTGATTTCTCATATGTTCATGTACGTATGCTGCCATTTCATAATCGATTGGTGGCATTACTTGATTCGCCATCTCTACAAGAGTAACATCAATTCCTCGCTCTCTTAAATTCTCAACCATTTCCACTCCAATAAATCCACCACCAATAATCATCGCATGACGTGGTTTCTTCTCATCAATATACGCTTTTATACGATCTGTATCAGGTACATTTCGTAACGTAAACAACGCCTTCGCTTCTTCAATGCCCGGAATAGGTGGAACAATTGGTTTCGCCCCTGGTGAAAGAATCAAAACATCATATTCCTCGTTATATATTTCATTTGTAGTTACATTCTTTATCGTAATTGTTTTCTCTTCTTTATTAATCTTTACCACTTCACTCAATACACGTATCTCTAAATTAAAACGCTTTGACATCCTTTCAACAGTTTGTACTAATAACTTTTGTCTTTCTGTAATAACACCGCCAATGTAGTATGGTAATCCACAATTTGCAAATGAAATGTATTCACCACGTTCAACCATAATAATTTCATCTTCCTCACTTAAACGACGAAGCCTTGCAGCTACTGATGCCCCGCCAGCAACTCCGCCTACTACAACTATTTTTCTGGACATATTTCAAACCTCCATGTTATTTATTATTTAATTTTTTCATGAATCACACAAAAACCTATACCTGTATGGGTATATAATAGGGTATAAAAAATTTAATTTCAATCAATATGTCTTTCTTTCACAAATTTGAAACAAAAAAGAACTTAGATATTTCCAAGTTCTTTTTCATATAGTTCTGTTCTATAACTTTCTTTACTATTACATCAATACCTAAAGATGGTGTAGTATGAGGGAATACTTGTTTTAGATAACTGAACTACACCTACATTTAAATTTCCAAACTCAATAGTTTCACTTGAAGTTGAATATATTTCGCTTAAAATTCTTAAATACCACAATCTAAGAAAATGACTCCAAATGGATTTACTATATTTATTCAGACCATCTTTTAATATTATTAAACACATTGTCTGTTATCCGATTTCCAAAATTCATATTTTTATTTCCTCTTGTATGAATGGCTATTATTTTGATACCTGTATCAAAATAATGATATACAGGTGATCCACTTTGCCCTTCATAAGTATCAATCTTGTATGTTAGTCTGCTAGGATTAACACCTTCAATTGGACCATAATCTCTCCACATTGTGTAACGTTCATTTCCTATTTTATCAGCTGGATATCCAGGAATCACCGCAAGTAAACCTTTTGGTGATTCTACATAGGTAGTTCTATATCCAAACCAACCCGTATAATCTCCTGGAGACCCATTTAATTTAATCGTTCCATAATCATAATTTGAATTTTCGTTATCAGTCCATCCACTTACCGAGTAAAGTTTTGTTCCTTTATAAGGTAAATACGGTGCTTGTCCTCCATTACGTCCTGGAGTTACAATAACATTTGTCGCCCATCCACCAATTTCTTTATTGTAAATACAATGTCCAGCTGTCAGCACTGTATCTTTACTAATTAGTGCTCCTGTACATCCATAAATTTCTCCACTATTATACTGAGTTGCTATATGGACTACAGCACTATACGGATATGAAGTTGTATCATTAACCCGTATTCGATCATCTATTCCTATAACAGAATAGGTAAGAATGTTAGGTGAATAATTTAACTTCGTATTTTCTAAGAAGGCTCCCCAATCTTCCCCACCATGTTTACGCCCTTCAAATGAAGGTGAAACAAGATCTTCTCCCCTTCGATCATTACTATACAAAGATTGTTCTTGAAAAAGTACACGTTCTCCCTCATTTGAAACTGATGTCCACGGTACATCTTCTGCATACACCTTCTGATTCACCAAAAATACTGTACAAAAAAAGATAAAAAGAACACCAAAACTATAAAGAGCCAACCTACATCTTATAGAAATAAAGCTATCCAACATAACTTACCTCCTATACAAATGATAGCGAACAATTGAAGATCCCTTTATAAATTCTAGTTTTTCTTTTTTTAGAAGTCAATGTAATTAATAATG
>NZ_JBEUTW010000132.1:0-13632 GCF_040492675.1 Bacillus sp. AP50 | reverse complement strand
TATATATATAGAAGGGAATTAAAAAATATGTATTTGCAAATAGGATCGATTGAACAGGTAACTGTTTTACGCGAAACGGAAATCGGATATATGGTTGGGAATGAAGAAGAAGAAATTTTCCTACATAAAAACGAAGTGGCTGGAGAAATTGAAGAAGGCGATACGATTGATGTATTCTTATACCTTGATCACCAAAATCGTATTTCAGCAACAATGAAGGAACCAATTATTACAACTTATGATTGGAACTGGGTAAAGGTTGTAGAAGTTATTCCTAGTTTAGGTGTGTTTGTTGATATTGGTGTGTCAAAAGATATACTAATTCCAGCTGATGAGTTCCCGATTTATATGCCGGTATGGCCAGAAGTAGGCGACGAATTATATTGTACGTTAAAATTAACGAATCGTGATCGTTTAATTGCTCTTCCGGCAAGAGACAGTGATATGCAAGAAATTATCGTAGATGCAACGCCATCTATGCGTAATAAAAACGTAAACGGACGTGTATATCGTTCACTTCAAGTTGGTTCATTCATACTAACGGATGAGCATTTCCGTGCTTTCCTACACCATACAGAAAGAAAAGAACAAGTCCGCATCGGTCAGCGTGTAACGGGCCGTATTATTGACGTAAAAGATGACGGTACAATTAACATTTCACTTCTTCCTCGTAAAGAAGAAGGAATGGAAGATGATGCTGCAGTAATTTATGCATATATGGAAGAACGAGGCGGAGCAATGCCGTTTTGGGATAAGAGCCATCCAGAAGATATTAAAGAACGCTTTAACATGAGTAAAGCTGCATTTAAGCGCGCACTTGGTAAGTTGATGAAAGAAGAAAAGGTTTACCAAGAAGAAGGTTGGACTTATTTTAAGAAATAAGATGAAAGATTAAAAAGCACACCCTTATCTAAAAAGATAAGGGTGTGCTTTTTTAATTTCCTTGCGGAGAAACAAGAGTAAACGTATCTTTCAACTCACTATCATTTATTTTAATATTTGCCTTTTTTAATTCCTCTTGTAACAATTTTTTGCTGAATACAGGATCAGCAGTACGTTCTTCCTCTAAGTTTTTGCGAATAGAGTTTTTTACTTCATCGTAAGGTTTTAAATCTTTTTTATCAGTTAATTTAATAACGTGATAACCGTTTGATGATTTTACGGGGTTGCTAATTTGTCCAACATTTAGTTTGTAGGCAGCCGTTTCGAATTCAGGAGCCATTGTACCTGAATTGAAGTATCCAAGGTCTCCGCCTTTATCTTTTGATAGTAGATCTTGTGATTCTTGTTTTGCTAATTCTTCAAATGAAGCACCAGCATCTAGTTTACTCTTTATTTCTTTCGCTTCATTTTCGTCACTTACTAAAATGTGACTCGCTTTAATTTCTGGCTTATAGTGGTCTTTTACGTCTTTCTCTGTAATGCTTTTCTTAATCGCTTCATTCATAGCAAGTTTGAACTTAATTTGATTTTTGAAATCCTCTTCATCTTTTAAACCATTATTTTCTAATACTTTTTTGAATTGATCTCCATATTGTTTTTTTACTTTTTCTACTTCTTTATTTACCTCTTCATCAGATACTTTATATTTTTTTGTGATGACGTCTTGTGCCATCATTTCGTATAGCATGTCTTTTCCGTAACGATCTTTCAATTGTTTTTCGAAGTTATCCTTTGTAATGGTCGAGTCTGTTGCTGTAGCGACTGTAGCTGAGCCGTTTTTTTGTCCGCAAGCAGATAACATCAATATACTTATTAGTGCAGTAATAATGAAAATATGTTTCCCTCTCATGCCAACACCTCATCCGAATATGTTATCGCTATTGTAGAATATAGAAGTGAACATGAAGTGAATTTTTAATGTTTTTTTCCTTTAAAATGTAAAAAAGTACATCAACATAATTGTTGATGTACGATGCAATCAAAGGTGATCGGTCTTTTTAGAGTATGCACGTTTACCTTGCTGAATATTTTTTTGCTCTTGCTCATTTTTTTGTGTGCGTTTTGCGTTATTATCGCGTGCTTTTTTGTCGTTATCACTCGTATGTGGCATATGTATCAACTCCATTTCTAAACGTTGTACGTTTATCATTTCCTTTTTCGTAAAGACTATGTATAGCGGTGCATTTATGAAGGGTAAAGGTGGATTCGAAATGGATTTGAAGTTGAATTATACTGAACTTATAAAGAAGTTAATCGTTGTAATCATCGCAGGTTTATTAAACGCGATTGGGATGAATCTATTTTTAACACCAGCAAAAGTGTATGCGAGCGGCTTTGCTGGATTGTCTCAATTATTATCGCAAATATTAGGTGATTTTTTATCGATTCACATATCTACGGGAGTATTGTTTAGCTTATTTAATATTCCTGTCGTTATTTTAGCGTGGAAAAAGGTTGGAAAGGCCTTCACCTTTTTTAGTTTTCTTTGTGTTATATTTATGACTCTGTTTCTAGAAATCATCCCTGTTAGAGCGGTTTCGAATGATATCATATTAAATGCGATTTTTGGCGGGATTATTTCGGCAATTGGAGTAGGGATTGCTTTAAAGTGGGGTGCTTCTACAGGTGGATTAGATATTATCGCCATGATTTTATCAAAAATAAAAGATAAGCCTGTCGGTACATACTTTTTCTTTTTTAATGCAATTATCATTATCGCTGCTGGCTATGTATATGGATGGGAAAAAGCGTTGTATACGCTAGTGACTTTATATGTATCAACGAGAATTATTGATGCAATTCATACTCGTCATGTAAAGATTACAGCATTAATTGTTACGAAGAATGGGGCAGACGTAAGAAAGGCGATTCACTCGCGATTAGTAAGAGGGATTACAACGATACCAGCAACAGGTGCTTATACGAATGAAAATAAAGAAATGTTAATGATGGTTATTACCCGTTACGAGTTATACGAATTAGAGAGGATTATTAGACAAGTGGACCCAGGTGCATTTACAAATATACTGCAAACAGTTGGGGTGTTCGGATTGTTTCGGAAAGATTAAAGAGGACCAAAGTTGGTCCTCTTTTTTAATGTAAATTCGTAATGTTTTGCAATTGCTCTTGCATTTCACGGAGCTGAACTTTTTCAGCAGTTGAAGAGTTTGCGTAAGCGGATTGCAAAGCATTTTTTGCTCTATACACGAGATCTTGTTGCTCAGTACCGCTTGAACAAGATACGGCATTTTCAACAGCATCTCTAGCTTGTTGGAATAGTAAATTCCCCATTTAAACCCCTCCAAAAGAAGAGTTACTTCTTGCTTTTTCTGCCTCAGCTAATGTACCTCTGTACGGGAATCTTGCATCATGCTTCATAACAGCATCGGCTCCTTGTTGGATAAAACGTTTTGATTTGTTCTTTTTACCCATTCGAAAAACCCCCTTTATTTAGCTGAAAACAATCGACGCAATGTCTCATGCGTCTACTTATAGTATGGACATTTGGCAGGAAACTATAAGTAGGGAATTTTTAGATTACAACCCAAGAACCTCTTCTAAATATAAAGCAATACCATCTTCTTCGTTCGTTAACGTCGTATGGTTTGCGAGTGATTTTAATTCAGGGATGGCATTTCCCATTGCGATGCCATGACCAGCAAATTCAATCATTTCAAAATCATTATCTTCGTCACCGAAAGCGATAATTCGCTCTTGTGGAATGTTGTAATGACTAGAAATTTTTTGTAATCCAACCGCTTTATTTAATCCACTTTTCACAATTTCAATAATCGGCCAAGGTGCGCCCCATTTTCTATGATCGATTACTTCCGCGTGCATATCCGTTAAATGTTGACGAATTGCAGTGGAATGCTCGTCATGTGCATCAATTAATAAGCAAGTTGGATGATCGTTTAAAATATTTAATAAGTCTCCGGTAAAAATCTTAGGAGAGCCGAATTCGAAAATATGTTTTTTATCTTCATCAATTTCACGAACATACACATCGTCCATTACTTCCGCGTATATATTTTTTACGCCGAAATCAAAGCAAGCTCGTACAATTTCTTGCGCTGTTGCTAGCTCAAGAGGAGAGTGGTGTGTTCCCCAGCTTGAATCAAGAGGATGATGTACGTAAGCACCGTTAAAGTTTACGATAGGTGTGTTAAGAGCAAGTTCTTTATAGTAATCGTAACTAGCACGGAATGGACGTCCTGTTGAAATAACAACAATATGTCCCTGTTCCTTTGCTTTTGCAATTGTATGTTTCGTTCGAGTAGAAATTATTTTGTTGTCTGTTAATAAAGTACCGTCTAAGTCTAATGCGATTAAATGTTGTTTGTTCATAATTTCACCTCTTATAATAATTTTTTTGTATCTATCTGTATTTCCGTTTTTAATATGCAGAAATAAGAGGTTAGACTCGGTGAAATCACCATAGATGGAAATTTCACTATATATCCATCTTACGTCTCAAAGTGCTGCGGTGTCTACTATTTATCGTTGGAAATTAAGAAAAGTCAACATCTTTTTAGAAAGTTCAAACAATGTTTCTTTCATTATGTACAAATTGTGAAAAGGGTTACATTGCTCGTGTGATGAGGCATATAATGAACATGTAATCTTCTCGTATATGTTTGACTCTCCTTTGAAACTAGCCTAGAGTAGGTTGGTTTCTTTTTTTTTCTACAAGTAGGAAAGAAATCCCTGCTTACACTTGTGTCATTCATATATATGTACAAGAATGAGATGTAGTACTGTTTCCTAAACATGACAGAAAAGCTTTCTTTTAAAATGGATATACTAATGAGGCAAGACGTCATGGAAGGAGAATGAAGATGGGACAAAATCGCAGGTTTCGTTCTGGACAAAAAGCGCCGAATGATGGCATTTACGTAGAAATTGGTGAAACGGGAAGTATGGTGAAAGATCCGCAAATGGTGAAATTAACTGCCGGTGAAAAGTTTCCGGATAACACGAATCATAACCGCCAGTGGACATATAAAAGAAAACCGTAACAGAAGCCGCAATCATTATTGCGGCTTTTTTGTCGTTACACATTGTAATTTCATTTACCGTATTTTTTAGCAGTATAATGAATGCTCTCTTTTTCTTTTTCAAATAATAAGTTTGAAAATACATAGGCAAAATTATTGTATAAAAAAGTCAGTTGGCGTATAATCAAATCAAAGGTCAAAGAAAGTCAAACTTTTGGAGGGCTGTAAAGATGGACTTAAATCAAATGACAACAAAAACACAAGAGGCGATTATGAGTGCCCAATCTTTAGCGGTATCTCATCATCACCAAGAGGTGGATACTGTTCATCTATTACTTGCATTATTAGAAGAGCAAGATGGATTAGCAGTACGTATATTTCAAAAAATGAATGTTGATATAGAAGCATTAAAGCAAGGTGCTGAAAGTTTAATTAAAAAGAAACCTTCTGTAACGGGGAGCGGTGCAGAAGTTGGAAAATTGTATGTAACGAGCGCTCTGCAACAACTGCTTGTAAGAGCAGGGAAAGAAGCAGAAAAACTGCAGGATGATTACATTTCAGTAGAACATGTGTTGCTTGCTTTTTCTGAAGAAAAAGGCGATATAAATCAATTATTTACAAGATTGCATATTACGAAAGATAACTTATTACAGTCTTTAATGACAGTTCGGGGGAATCAAAGAGTGACGAGTCAAAATCCAGAAGCAACTTATGAAGCGTTAGAAAAATATGGCCGTGATTTAGTGGCGGAAGTGAGAGCAGGGAAAATCGATCCTGTAATCGGCCGTGATAGTGAAATACGACGTGTAATCCGTATTCTTTCACGTAAAACGAAAAACAATCCGGTTTTAATTGGGGAGCCAGGTGTTGGTAAAACAGCAATCGTTGAAGGGCTAGCACAGCGTATTGTGAAAAAGGATGTACCTGAAGGATTGAAAGATAGAACGATTTTTGCGTTAGATATGAGTGCACTCGTAGCTGGTGCGAAATTCCGTGGTGAGTTCGAAGAGCGTCTGCAAGCTGTATTAAATGAAATTAAAAAGAGTGAAGGACGCATTTTATTATTCATTGATGAACTTCATACAATAGTTGGAGCTGGTAAAACAGAAGGAGCCATGGATGCAGGAAATATGTTAAAACCGATGCTTGCGCGTGGTGAACTGCATTGTATCGGGGCGACGACGCTCGATGAATATCGCAAATATATTGAGAAAGATCCAGCGCTAGAAAGACGTTTCCAACAAGTATTAGCAGAAGAACCAACTGTTGAAGATACAATTTCAATTTTACGTGGATTAAAAGAACGCTTTGAAATTTATCACGGTGTAAATATTCATGACCGTGCGATTGTAGCAGCGTCAGTTTTATCAGATCGATATATTTCAGATCGATTCTTACCTGATAAAGCAATTGACCTTGTTGATGAAGCGTGTGCAACAATTCGTACAGAAATCGATTCTATGCCAACAGAATTAGATGAAGTAACGCGCCGCATTATGCAGCTGGAAATTGAAGAAGCGGCTCTTGGAAAAGAAACGGATCGTGGTAGCCAAGAGCGTCTAAAAACATTGCAACGTGAATTATCGGATTTAAAAGAAGTTGCAAGTGGTATGAGAGCGAAATGGGAGAAAGAAAAAGAAGAAATTCACAAAGTTCGTGACTTACGTGAACATTTAGAACGTCTGCGTCGTGAATTAGAAGAAGCAGAAGGTAATTACGATTTAAATAAAGCAGCCGAACTTCGTCACGGGAAAATTCCAGCAATTGAAAAAGAGTTAAAAGAAGCGGAAGAAATGGGCGCGCATAATAAACAAGAAAATCGTTTATTACGTGAGGAAGTAAGTGAAGAAGAAATTGCAGATATTGTTTCACGCTGGACGGGTATTCCTGTTGCGAAACTCGTGGAAGGTGAACGCGAGAAATTATTACGCTTAGAGCAAATCTTATCAGAGCGTGTCATCGGACAAGAGGAAGCAGTAAGCTTAGTGTCAGACGCAGTTCTTCGTGCTCGCGCTGGTATTAAAGATCCGAACCGCCCGATTGGTTCTTTCATCTTCTTAGGACCAACAGGTGTTGGTAAAACAGAACTTGCAAAAACGCTAGCGCAGTCTTTATTCGATAGTGAAGAGCAAATGATTCGCATTGACATGTCTGAGTATATGGAGAAACACGCAGTGTCACGCTTAATTGGTGCACCTCCTGGATATGTAGGATATGAGGAAGGTGGTCAATTAACAGAAGCGGTAAGACGTAAACCATATTCCGTTGTTTTATTAGATGAAATTGAAAAAGCACATCCAGAAGTATTCAACATTTTATTACAAATGTTAGATGATGGGCGCATTACAGATTCGCAAGGTCGTACAGTGGACTTTAAAAATACAGTTATTATTATGACTTCAAATATTGGATCTGCTCATTTACTAGATGGATTAGAAGAAGATGGTTCGATTAAAGAGGAATCAAGAGATCTTGTAATGGGACAATTAAGAGGACATTTCCGCCCTGAATTTTTAAACCGTGTTGATGAAATTATTTTATTCAAACCTCTTACAACGAATGAAATTAAAGGCATTGTTGATAAAATTGTAAAAGAACTACAAGGTCGTCTAGCTGACCGTCACATTACAGTAGAATTAACAGATGCAGCAAAAGAATTTGTTGTAGAAGCTGGTTTCGACCCAATGTACGGAGCTCGTCCATTAAAACGATACGTACAGCGTCAAGTGGAAACGAAATTAGCACGAGAATTAATTGCAGGAACAATTACTGACAATAGTCACGTAGTTGTTGATGTAGAAAATAACGAATTAGTCGTTCATGTGAAATAAAAATAAAAAAGAGTTCGGATAAAATCCGGACTCTTTTTTTAGTGTTGTTCTACTGGCTCGTTTGGAATTGCAGCTGAAATTGCTAGTACTAACACAGCAAGAACAACTGAGAAAATAGACGCTTGGTTAAAGTCGTATGTACCGCCAGTCATAGAGCCGATTACATAGCTCATCATATGTACAAGTAAGAACGACCAAATTAATGCCCAAATGAAACGCATATTTTACACCTCTATTCGTTCAATCTGTCCTTATTGTAACACAATTGAAAAAAGAATATAGAAAAATATTTGTAGATTTTTCAACGCAAATTTGCATTCCGTTCATACATTATAAAAGAGTACTTTTATATGTTTAGAAAATAAGGCGGGGGAAAAATGAGTATTACGGAACGTTTTTTTTACTTAGAAAAAGAACCATGTGTCATTTATTTACCGGAGAAGCCAAATGGATTTTCTGTTATGCTCCTCGGTGATTATAACTACTTTATTGAGAATGGTACAAGTTTATGGACACAACATGCGGGTAAATCTTATTTTTTACATGGTCTTATTGAACAAGGCTACACGGTCTTTTCCTCTAATTTATACGGAAGACATTGGGGAAACGATCAATCTGTTCGTCTGGCAAAACGTTTATATGATGTTGTTTTGAGAAAAGAGACGTTAAATGCGAAAATGCACATTATGGCAGATGGTATGGGAGCGCTTGTAGCACTTGAAATGATGAACAAATATCCTGAATGTATTCGTTCTGTTGTTATGCTAAATCCGTGTTTAGATTTACCGGAATATGTAAGTTTTGAGAAAGAGCATAAATTTTTTTACAAGAGACTCGTGAAGGAATTAAGTTTGGCGTATGATGCCAAAGAAGAAGAATTAGAATCAAAAATAAATAAGAAATCATTTACGCTTCTTCCATCTTGTGTACCTGTTAAAATTTTCGTATCAACACAAGAAAAAAGAGGAAGAAAACAGCAGTTGCGTAGATATGAGAAAATGAGGCAACTAAATCAATGTGATACTTCTGTCTTGTTCCATCTGCAAGATGTGAAATATAAAATGGTTAGGCAAACGACTGATTTCTTTAAAAAATATGAAGAAGAATTATGAAGCTCCCATATACATAAATGAGGAGCTATTTGTTTCAGAGGGAAAGGGTTGGTGGTATGGAACGCGTGCTGATAATAGGTGCACTTACGTTTGTAGGTTATCACCTTGTAAATAAAATGATTGCAGAAGAAGTGGAAGTCTATGGTCTTGATTTTGATGAATTCGATAGTATGACCAAAATTAATGAAGAGAAGTTATTATTAATTGGGCGAAATGCGTTATTTACGTATTATTCGATAAGAGATGAAGATGGATGGAGATCGGTTGAGGAAGAGAGATTCGATACTGTTTATTTTTGCTTATATGAGCCAAATCAGCAAAGTGGATTTCGGAATGAAAGAGTCATATTACAATATTTAAAGCGAATTATAAGAATGTGTGAAGAACAAAAAGTGAAGTTAAATTTAATTTCTTCTATTGAAGTAGGCAGTACAGATGAATCCGAAAATAAGCGCCTATTTTTGAAAGTAGAAGAAGGATTGAAAAAAGGGAATTTACAATATAGTGTATTTCGAGTTCCAACATTATATGGACCGTGGCAACCGTCCTTTATGATGTTTCATCAGCTTATTTTATCAGAATTAGTTGAAAAAGAGTGCCGTTGTACGATTGAGGAAAAGGGGAATGATTTACTTTACGTTGAAGATGTATGTGAATACTTATGGGAACATGGAACGAACGGGGCGCATCTTGGTATATACAATTTACTTAGTGGTAAACAGTCATTATGGGAAAAAGGTATGAATCTTTTACGCGCGGATGATAAAGTAAATAAAAATAATAGCGAAGTAAGAGATGAGGCTATCGAAGTAATTTCGATAAAAAGAAATACTCCGTTAGAATACGGTTTAAATAAGCAACTGGCACACATGAAAAAATATAAAGAGTTATACGAAGGGTAGTACGCGTGTTACACTATTGTATGTGAAAGTTTTAATGGAGAGGAAGAGTATAATATGAACGAAAAAAGCATGCAGTTTTTACAAATCGCAATGAAGCATTTACCGGAAGCAAAGGCAATTTTAGATGATAATGGAATTGCACTTGATATGGAGAAGGCACAGCCGGTGTTAGAGTTGTTAATGAAAGTTATGAACGAAGCTTACGAGCTTGGGAAAGCAGATAAAGAATAAAAAGCATCTTTTTAAGATGGAAGAGAGGCCCGAACCGTGGATAGAAGCGGTCAGGGCCTTTTTTATTCTCGCCTGGGGGAAAACCAGAGATATGAAGAGGATAAAGGAAAAGTAGTGAGGAGAACTGTCTAGTTTAGAAGGAAAGCAGATAAAGAATAAAAAGCATCTTTTTAAGGTGGAAGAGAGGCTCGAACCGTGGATAGAAGCGGTCAGGGCCTTTTTTATTCTCGCCTGGGGGAAAACCAGAGATATGAAGAGGATAAAGGAAAGGTAGTGAGGAGAACTCTCTAGTTTAGAAGAAAAGCAGATAAAGAATAAAAAACATCTTTTTAGATGGAAGAGAGGCTCGAACCGTGAACAGAAGGGTTTGAGTCTTTTTATATTTGAGAGGTATGTTTCTGTTTCTTTTAATGAAAAATAAAGTGGATAATGCGTTAGCTTTCTGTTTTATGCGAAATATATTCTAGACAAAAATACATTTATGTTTTAAAATTAGTACCAAGTCATAATAATTGATATAAAACGGAGGGCTGCGATGTGAACGTGGGCATTTTAGGGATCGGAAGATATGTGCCAGAAAAAGTAGTCACAAATCACGATTTAGAAAAAATAATGGATACATCCGATGAATGGATTCGTACGAGAACGGGAATTGCAGAAAGACGCATTGCCGATGATACAATAGATACTTCATATATGGCCGTAGAGGCTGCAAAAAAAGCACTTGAAGATGCAGGGGTTAGCGGAGAAGATATCGATCTTATTTTAGTGGCGACAGTAACACCAGATCGTGCGTTTCCAGCAGTAGCTTGTGTCATTCAAGAAACGATTGGAGCGAAACATGCAGCTGCAATGGATGTAGGTGCAGCATGCGCTGGTTTTATGTACGGAATGATTACAGCGCAGCAATTTATTCAAACGGGGACTTATAAAAACGTATTAGTAGTTGGTAGTGATAAGCTATCTAAAATTGTAGACTGGAATGATCGAAATACAGCGGTATTATTTGGAGACGGAGCCGGTGCTATCGTAATGGGAGCAGTTTCAGAAGGAAGAGGCGTTCTATCTTTCGAATTAGGAGCAGACGGAAGCGGCGGTAAGCATCTATATCAAGACGAGTATGTTATGATGAATGGCAGAGAAGTCTTTAAATTTGCCGTTCGTCAACTTGGTGAATCTTGTCTTCGCGTGCTGGATAAGGCTGGTCTTACAAAAGAGGATGTGGATTTCTTAGTACCGCATCAAGCGAATATTCGTATTATGGAATCTGCAAGAGAGAGATTAAATTTACCACAAGAAAAAATGAGTATGACAATTGAAAAGTTTGGTAATACATCAGCTTCTTCAATTCCAATTGCAATGGTAGAGGAATTGCAAAATGGACGTATTCAAGATGGTGATTTAATTATACTTGTTGGTTTTGGTGGCGGATTAACATGGGGAGCAGTCGCTCTTCGTTGGGGTAAATAAGGACTGAGAGAAAAAAAGGAGTGTATTTTGTATGGAAAAAAAGAGGGTCGTAATTACAGGACTAGGAGCTGTTACACCGGTCGGAACAGATGTTGAAACAGCATGGGAAAACATTAAAAAGGGTGTATCTGGAATCGGACGACTTACAAGAATTGATCCGGAACTATTTCCAGCAAAAGTAGCAGCAGAAATTAACGACTTTGAAGTCGAGAAATATATTGATAAAAAAGAAGCGCGCCGTATGGACCGCTTTACACAATATGCAGTAGCAGCAGCGAAAATGGCAGTTGCAGATGCAAAGCTTGAAATTACAGAAGAAAACGGACCTCGAATTGGTGTATGGATTGGATCAGGTATTGGCGGTATGGAAACATACGAAGAACAATTTAAGATTTTTACTGAGAAAGGCCCACGCCGCGTGAGCCCATTCTTCGTACCGATGATGATTCCGGATATGGCAGCAGGTCAAGTATCAATCGCAACAGGAGCAAAAGGAATTAACACTTGTTCTGTAACGGCTTGTGCATCTGGTGCAAACTCAATTGGTGATGCATTTAAAGCAATTCAGCGTGGTGATGCTGATGCAATGATTACAGGCGGAGCAGAAGCACCGCTAACAAGTATGGCATTCGCAGGATTTAGCTCAGCGAAAGCATTAACATTTAATGAAGACCCAGCAACGGCTTGCCGTCCATTTGATAAAAACCGTAGCGGTTTTGTAATGGGTGAAGGCTCAGGTATTCTAATTCTTGAAGAATTAGAGCACGCATTAGCGCGTGGTGCTCACATTTACGCGGAAATTGCTGGTTATGGTGCAACTGGAGATGCGTTCCATATTACAATGCCTGCTCCTGGTGGTGAAGGCGGAGTGCGTGCAATGCGTCAAGCTTTAGCTGATGCAGGCCTACAGCCAGAAGATATTGATTACATTAATGCGCATGGTACAAGTACGGATGCGAATGAAAAATATGAAACGATGGCAATTAAAGAAACTTTCGGTGAGCACGCGTATAAAGTAGCGATTAGCTCAACGAAATCAATGACAGGTCACTTATTAGGAGCAGCTGGTGCTGTTGAAGCGATTTTCTCTATTAAATCAATTACAGACGGAGTAATTCCGCCAACAATTAACTATGAGACACCAGATCCAGAATGTGACTTAGATTACGTACCGAATCAAGCGAGACACCAAGAAGTAAATGCAGTATTAAGTAACTCATTAGGATTTGGTGGTCATAACGCAGTGTTAGTATTTAAATCGTATAAATAATAGATGAAATAAGGAGTTTTTTCGCAATATATTGCGAAAAAACTCCTTATTTATTTTTACGCCTTTTTCTCCTGTAGCATATACATAAGAAAAAGGAGGGATAAAGATGGGGATTGTTGAAACAGCTGAATGGCTACATTTATATTATGGGCGGCCAGAAAAACTTTGTGAGAAATTTACGAAGTATATTCCGTTGCCAAAAGAAAGGTTGTATCGCTTTTTAATTTCAAAAGGGATGTATCGCCCGATCATGCGCGGAGAAAAGGAAATTAAAGAATTAGAGGAAAAGGAAATTTGGAAAGAATTGAGCCTGGAGTATGATAAACTGAAAAACTGGTTAAAAGGTCCAGATGTCCCTGTCTTTATTTTATTATCAGATTCCTATAATCGAACTGTACAAGAAGAGTATAACGGTAGGGCTGGATTATCTATGCGTCATGTTATTTTCTTATTCGTATGTGGACGGAATTCGGTAGAAGAATTAAAAGTGTTATTAGCGCATGAATATCATCACATATGCAGGTTACATCAAATTGAGACGAAAGAAACAGAATATACATTACTTGATACGATGATTATGGAAGGGCTAGCTGAACAAGCAGTAACAGAAAGGTATACAGAAAAAAACAATGCACCGTGGACGGCGTATCTTTCAAAGGAAGAGGCTATTTATTATTGGAAAAATATTGTACATGAAAGAATAAGTATAAAACGAGGAACAAGGGAACATGACATCTTATTAAATGGCTTTCACTCTTATCCGAAGATGCTTGGCTATGCGCTTGGATTTCATATTGTCAAAGATTGTGTAACTTTGGAAGGAGAAGATACACTTTCTTTATTATCTATAGATGCAAAAGAAATATTGAATAAAGC
>NZ_JBEUTW010000131.1:0-5062 GCF_040492675.1 Bacillus sp. AP50 | reverse complement strand
GAAATAATTAGGTAGTCAGAACGGAGATATTTGGGAGGAAACAAGCGAGATGAAAACATTTTTGAAAATAATAGGTGTTATAGCTGGTATGGCGGTAATTGGAGTAGGTTTAACATATGGTATGCTGCATTATTTAAATAATAGTAAACCAGCTGCGAAAAAGGCATCACCAGCTGCTCCAGCAGTAGAAGTATTAGCTGATAGTAACGTAAAAGCAGAAGATGCAAAGCTTTTAGAAAATGGAAATTATTCATTGCCGAATAGTGGTTTTAATAAAAATTTTAAATGGACAGATGAGAACATACAGACAGCATTACATGAAATGGCACATCAAAAAGCGAAAGCTGATCAAAAGTGGGGCTATATTTTTATTACACAAGAGCGGATTGAAAGCTTAATTGATATTGTAAAGAGTAATGATCTTGTACAGGGAAGTACATATGTAGAAATTTTAGAACGATGGAAACAAGGAAAATATGAAAAGGTTGATGGGGATCACAATAAGATTTGGAAATTACAAAGTGGGAATTTAGGAGAAGGAAAAGGAGTAATGTCGCAAGCTGAGCAAAAAGAATTAATTAATCAAGTGTTTATGAACAAAGGTACATATTCAGGTAGTAAATTAATTGCAGGTGGGGGACAGACTAATAAATAGTATACTAATTAATGAAAGAGAGTAATTGCTTATTAGGCAATTACTCTCTTTCTATGTACGTCTTAATATTTTAGTCTCGTTCAAGTAAGGAAAGGAACGATTGTAATACCGGGGAAATCCATCTGGATTTATGATAGATTACATAACTTTGAATAACTGTTGGAGTTTCGATAGGTTGAAAACATAGTTGTCCTTTTTGGCAACTTTCTTGTACAACGATATAAGGAAGAATTGAAATGCCTAACTCACACATAACGGATTGTTTAATGACTTCAACATTGGAAGTTTCAAATGTTTTAGCTGGAATATTTCCACTTTGACATAAAAAACGATCTACCATTGGCCTATAGCCGCAGCTTTGTTCTGTAAAAATGAACTGGGTGTCCTGTAATAACTGGAATGGATTTGTATGTGCAGCGGAATGATCTGGTAAAATCCATCCAAATATTTCATTACTCAAAGTACGCGTAATAAAATCATTATGTTCTATACTTTCTCCAATTATGAAGATAACGTCTGTTTCTCCTTCACGTAATTTTTGTAATGCTTGTTCATTTGTGTTTGTTTCAAGTACGATATTTACTTTCGGATTTTTCTGTTTGTAAGTACGTAATAATTGTGGTAATCGGTATACCGCTAATGATTCATTAGATGTAATACTTAATGTACCTTCTAAATAATCTGTATTTTGGGGGATTTCTTGCGCTTTTTCATATATTGAAAGTAATTCTAATGCATAAGGATGAAATTGATGACCTGCTTTTGTAAGTAGCACTTTTTTCCCTAACCGATCGAAAAGAGGAATATGTAAATCGTTCTCTAAAGCTTTCATATGTGCTGTAACAGTAGATTGCGCATAACCTAGCGCATGCGCAGCCTTAGAAAAATTACCATACTTCACAATGGCGCAAAATGTTTTAACATGTCTCATTTCCATAAGCAATCCCTCTTTTATTATCATGATTTGTGAATGATTATATCATGTATTTTAATTTTCCAAATGATTAAATTCTGTATAAAATGAAATTGTAGAAATATTCATTTAGGTGATATTGGAGGAGAAAAGATGAAAAAAAAAGGGCTATCATGTAGCTGTTGTTGGGGCTACAGGTGCGGTAGGGCAAAAAATTATTGAACTGTTAGAGAATGAAATGAAGTTTAATATAGTTGAAGTTACATTGCTTTCGTCAAAACGATCCGCTGGTAAGAAAGTAAGATTCAAAGGACGAGAGATAATTATAAAAGAGGCAAAAACAACTAGCTTTGAAGGTGTAGATATTGCCTTTTTTAGCGCTGGGGGAGAAGTATCTAGACAATTTGTAACTCATGCAGTTTCTAGTGGTGCGATTGTAATTGATAACACAAGTGAGTACCGAATGGCACAAGGTGTACCGCTCGTTGTTCCGGAAGTGAATGCGCATACTTTAAAGCAGCATAAAGGTATCATTGCAGTTCCAAATTGTTCAGCATTACAGATGGTAACAGCACTTCAGCCGATTCGAAAATCATTCGGTTTAGAAAGAATTATCGTTTCAACATATCAAGCCGTATCGGGTTCTGGCATTCATGCGATTCATGAATTACAAGAGCAGGCTAAGTCTATGCTTGCTGGTGAAGAAGTGAAAAGTAATATATTACCGGCGAAAAAAGATAAAAAACATTACCCAATAGCGTTTAATGTACTGCCTCAAGTAGATATATTTACAGACAATGATTTTACTTTTGAAGAAGTAAAAATGATTCAAGAAACGAAGAAAATATTAGAAGATGAAAACCTGAAAATGGCAGCTACTTGTGTACGTGTTCCAGTTGTATCAGGGCATTCAGAATCAGTTTATATAGAACTGGAAAAAGAAGCAACCGTTACGGAAATTAAGGAAGTATTAATGGATGCACCAGGTGTTATTTTGCAGGATAACCCTAGTAAACAGCTGTATCCAATGCCATTATATGCAGAAGGGAAAATAGATACATTTGTCGGAAGAATACGTAAAGATCCTGATATGCCAAACGGATTCCACCTCTGGATTGTTTCTGATAACCTATTAAAAGGTGCGGCTTGGAATTCAGTTCAAATCGCAGAGACTTTAGTAGAAAAGGGAATACTTTAATCTAGTTTGAAAAACCGGGGAATCGATAATCATTTTCCGGTTTTTATCCCGCTATTTGCTGGGCAGTAAGACCCCCACTGATTAAAGCTTCACTTTATTTAATAATTGTTTTCTTTATTTCGCCCAACTTTAATTTAAATTAGTCGTTATTGAATTTTTATAAATATCTACTTTATGTGCAGTGAAGCGTAAGGTTTTGGATTCTGCATGAATTGTTAGGTTAATAATAATCGATAACGGCATTTCGACCGTTTTCACAATATCTTCTATAGCAATATACTCATTTTCTGCTTCGTTATAATAAACAACAGAACGAATTACTGCCTCGTTATTTTCAATGTCAATTTCACACATCATAGGGAATTTTTCACCATTATGTAAGAATAGTTCGCCTAGTACGATTGAACCGTTTAGCTCCTCTGTAAAATTAGTAGTTGCTGCTGGTTTTACCCATGTTTCGTCATGTTCTTCGTTTTCCTCTTCATCTATTGCCCATTCCCAAATGGGGTTTTGTTTTAGGTCTTCAATAGTTAATTCATCAATTGGTTTGCAATTGCTCATACATAAATTCTCCTTTTGCTTTGATAAATAAGTTTCTTAATCTCAAAAATTAGATGATTGCTTACGAGTAAGTTCAATATAGTATTTTGCTCATTTGATATTAAACTATTTTATTTTGAAGTAAAGCTTCTGTAGCAATATTAACAAAAAAATAATTATTTAGTAAATAATTATTAGTGGAGGTTTTAAAGTGGCATGGAGTTAAGGTAAGGTAGTAAAAAACATCAAGAATGAATGGGATTCATTTGGTACGATATGGATATGTTTAATAAGAGGGGGAATTTGATGTATCAAGTAAAGGGGTATTTTTCATCGCTCAAAGGAAGTCATTATGAAATTGGTAAGCAACAAGGTGAATTTGTGAAACAACATTCTTATCTTATTCCGCAATTTATAGAGCAAGAAAACTTAATATCGCATAACCATTGGACAGAATCTAGAAATATATTAAATCAATATTGTTCTGGAATTAATGAAGAAATTGAAGGTTTTTGTGAAGTGTTAAAAATTCCTTCAAAAAATATGATGTATTACTATCAAACACTATTGAAAGCAGGTTGTAGTCATTGTGCAGTATTACCTAAAAAGACAGATTCAACTCACACTTATGTATTAAGAAATTATGATTTATCACCAGTAATAGATGATATGCGTTTTTGCTCGACGCATGTTGAAGGTGCGTATGCACATAGTGGCTTTTCTACTCAATATTTTGGTCGAACAGAAGGGGGTAACGAACATGGATTATCTGTTACATTTTCAGCATGTGGTCAACCAGTAGGAAACATTGCAGGTTTAAGAAAGCCAATGGTAAATGGTTTACAGTGTTTTGCGGTAATTCGATTGTTGTTGGAGAAATGTAAAAATGTGCAGGAAGCTAAATCACTAATAGAAGAAATACCAATTGCTAGTAATATTAATTTAATAGTAGCTGATCCTTTAAACGCAGCACATATTGAAATATTTGACGGTCATAAATCCACAACAACGATTGATGGTGACAACCAAGCTTTTATTGTATCAACAAACCATGCAGTTAGTTCATCAATTCAGAAATTAAATAATAGGAAATTAGAACAATCTACAAAGAGATATCATGTTTTACATGAGCATTTAAATGGATATGAACAAGTGAGCATAGAGTCTTTAAAAAAGTTAGTAGAAGAAGAATATCCTGATGGACTGACTGTACATAACTATGAAGAATGGTTTGGAACTTTACATTCTGTATTATTCGATTTACATGATCGTACAATGAAGATTTGTTTCGGATCACCACTTTTAAACGACTGGTACTCATTGAAAGTCGGAGGAAGTATGCCGTTTTCTGAGGTGAACGTGAACTTTAAAAATAAAACTTATACTGACTTTTGGAGGGAAGATAAGAATGAATTGATGCCTAAAAGATAAATGAGATAAGATGATAATGAAGAGAGTGCATTTACACTGGAGGGATTACCAATGCTAAAAGTTATGTTACCATTTGTTCTTATCTTTTTTCTTGTTATTGCGATGTATATTGCTTATCAAAAGAGAAAAAAATCTGGGATAAAAGGATTGAAAAGTGCGTTAACTTCTATTTGCTTCTTTTCACTCGCAATTTTAAATATGTTTGCATATTGGTTTCACTTTGGCGGTGCTTTTACTTGGTTATTTTCAATTGCATTATTGCTAGTTGGTGCATATTTTACTAAATATATTCCAATATCTAAAAAGGTACATTAAAATCTATAAG
>NZ_JBEUTW010000130.1:0-25931 GCF_040492675.1 Bacillus sp. AP50 | reverse complement strand
TTTAGCTCTTTTCACCATTAACAGTCTAAAAAAGACATCCGCCTATAAATCAGATAAATATGATTTTTACTTACTAACCTTACTTACATTTGAACTAGTAGTAATGCAAATATCCATATTTCTTTAATACATATAAAAAAGCATATATCCAAAATGGATATATGCTTTTCTTTTATTCTTGCCCTACACGTTTCACTTCTACATTTTTAATACGTTCACGTACAACGTGACTTGCCATAATTAAGCCTGCCACAGATGGTACGAATGCATTTGATGAAGGCGGTAATTTCGCCTTACGAATTTTTGCATTTTCGTCTGGTACAATTTCTTTACGTACCTCTTCACGAATTACGATTGGGTTTTCGTCAGAGAAGACAACTTTTACACCTTTTTTAATCCCCTCTTTACGAAGCTTCGTACGAATGACTTTCGCAATTGGATCTGTATGTGTTTTAGAAATGTCCGCAATACGGAAACGAGTTGGGTCCATTTTATTTGCTGCACCCATACATGAGATAATTTTAATTTTACGACGTAAACATTGTTTAATTAAATGGATTTTGAACGTAATCGTATCAGATGCATCCACTACGAAATCTAAACCGTGTTTAAAGAACTCTTCATATGTTTCATCTGTATAAAACATTTCTAGTCCAATTACTTCACATTCCGGATTAATGTCTGCAATACGCTCTTTCATTAATTCTACTTTTGAACGTCCTACAGTAGATACTAAAGCGTGAATTTGACGGTTTACGTTTGTAATATCTACAACGTCTTTATCAACTAATACAAGACGTCCAACGCCAGAACGTGCTAACGCTTCAGCTGCAAAAGAGCCTACGCCGCCAATTCCTAAAATACCGACTGTACTATTTTTTAATATTTCAAGTCCTTCTTTACCGAAGGCTAATTCATTACGTGAAAATTGATGTAACATTCAGCTCTACACTCCTATTACAAAAATGGTCTACCATGTATTCTAGCGTTTTTCCGACTATTTGTATAGAAAAAGTTATAGAATTCCTAAAAATACATATTTCGAAAATGAAAACATAGACCAGAATTTCATTTCTTCCTAAATACACGTTTAAAAAAGAGGATTCAGAGAACCGAGCAGATCGAGGCGCTGAAGCCAGGAGGAGCGCAGTGTAGAAAAATACTACTCGAGCACCGGACTGGCGAAGCAACGATGAGATGCGACAGTTATCTAAACCGGACTTTTTAAACAACCTCTCAAAAAAAGTCTAGACGGTTATAGTATAACCATCTAGACCCTATTCTTACTTCTCTTCTTTTAAGCTTAATTTTAAGTTTAACTCTTCAAGCTGTGCTTCTGCAACTGGGCTTGGAGCTTCTGTTAATAAGCAGCTTGCGCTTGCTGTTTTCGGGAATGCAATTGTATCACGAAGGTTCGTACGGCCTGCAAGCAGCATAACAAGACGATCTAAACCTAATGCAATACCGCCGTGTGGTGGTGTACCGTATTCGAATGCTTCTAATAAGAATCCGAATTGCTCTTGCGCTTCTTCTTGTGAGAATCCAAGTACTTTGAACATTTTTTCTTGTACGTCACGCTCGTAAATACGAAGTGATCCACCACCAAGCTCATAACCGTTTAATACAAGGTCATATGCTTGTGCACGTGCTTTTTCTGGTGCTGTTTCTAGTAACTCAACGTCTTCACGGAATGGCATTGTGAATGGGTGGTGAGCTGCGAAGTAACGATCTGCATCTTCATCGTACTCAAGAAGTGGCCAATCCGTTACCCATAGGAAATTATATTTACTTTCGTCAATTAACTCAAGCTCTTTACCTAGACGTAAGCGAAGTGCACCTAAGCTATCTGCAACAACGCTCTTCTTATCTGCTACGAATAGTAATAAGTCGCCAGCAGTAGCCTCTAATGTGCTCATTAACACATTTGCATCTTCTTCACCGAAGAATTTTGCAATCGGTCCTTTTAAACCGTCTTCTTCAACTTTAAGCCAAGCTAAACCTTTTGCACCGTATACTTTCACGAATTCAGTTAATGCATCGATGTCTTTACGAGAATATTTACTTGCAGCACCTTTTGCATTGATTGCTTTTACTTGTCCGCCGCTTTCTACAGCACTTGTAAACACTTTAAAGCCACAACCTGCTGCAAACTCAGATAAGTCTGTTAGTTCCATTTCAAAGCGTGTATCTGGCTTATCAGAACCGTAGCGAGCCATTGCATCAGCATATTTCATACGAGGGAATGGTGCACTAACTTCTACACCTTTTGCATCCTTCATAACTTTCGTCATCATACGCTCCATCATATCTAAAATTTCATCTTGTGTTAAGAATGAAGCTTCGATATCGATTTGCGTGAATTCCGGTTGACGATCCGCACGTAAATCTTCATCACGGAAACAACGTGCTACTTGATAGTAACGCTCAAATCCGCCGACCATAAGAAGCTGTTTAAATAACTGTGGTGACTGTGGTAGTGCATAGAATTCACCATCATGCACACGACTTGGTACTAAATAGTCACGAGCTCCTTCTGGCGTGCTTTTCGTTAAAATTGGTGTTTCTACTTCTAAGAACTCTTCTGTGTCTAAGAAGTTACGAATTGTTTTCGTTACGTCATGACGCATTTTGAATGTGTTAAACATTACTGGGCGACGTAAGTCTAAATAACGATATTTTAAACGCACATCTTCTGATGCATCTGTATCATCAGCAATGATGATTGGCGTTGTTTTCGCTGCATTTAGTACATTTACTTTCGTTGCTTGTACTTCAATACGACCAGTTGCCATATTGTCATTAATTGCGCCTTCACCACGTTCAACAACTGTACCTTCTACGTGTAATACGTACTCGCTACGAATTGTTTCTGCTACTTCTAACGCTTCTTTTGATGTTTCTGGGTTAAATACAACTTGTACGATACCTGTACGGTCACGTAAATCGATAAAGATTAATCCACCTAAGTCACGGCGTTTTTGTACCCAACCTTTTAATTGAACTGTTTGTCCAACAGCTTCTACTGTTACTTTTCCACATGCATGTGTTCTTTCAGCCACTGTAAGTTCCCCCTATATTAATTTCTCTGCTACGTATGAAGCAAATACATCTAACGCTACTTCTTCTTGTTCACCTGTTGCCATATCTTTTAAGTTAATGATGCCTTTATCTAGCTCATCTTCTCCTAATACAGCTACAAATTTCGCCTTTAGACGATCTGCTGATTTAAATTGTGCTTTCATTTTACGATCTAAATAATCTTTTTCAACTGACAATCCAGCTTTACGAAGATCGAACGCAACTTTTGCAGCATGGTCTTTCGCTTTTTCGCCAAGCGCCACAACGTAACAATCAATACTATGTTCAAGTGGTAATTCAATGTTTTCAGCTTTTAGCGCCATAATTAAACGTTCAATACTCATTGCAAAACCGATACCTGGCATTTCTGGTCCACCGATTTCTTGTACAAGTCCGTTATAACGGCCACCACCGCTTAATGTAGTGATCGCACCGAAACCTTCTGCCTCACTCATAATTTCAAAAACAGTGTGTTGGTAGTAGTCTAAACCACGCACTAAGTTCGGATCTTTTTCAAACGGAACATCCATCATCGTTAATAGTTCTTGAACTTTGTCGTAGTATATTGCTGAATCTTCGTTTAAGTATTCTGTAATAGATGGTGCTGTTCCCATTAATTCATGGTTACGGTCCTTCTTACAGTCTAAAATTCGAAGTGGATTCTTTTCTAAGCGAGATTGACAGTCAGAACAGAATTCGCCGATACGTGGCTCAAAGTGTGCGATTAATGCATCACGGTGTGCTTGACGGCTCGCTGCGTCACCTAAACTGTTTAATACAACTTTAATATTTTTTAAGCCCATGCCGCGGTAAAATTCAACAGCAAGTGCAATTACTTCTGCATCAATTGCAGGGTCATTACTGCCGATTGCTTCGATACCGAATTGTACGAATTGACGATAGCGACCTGCTTGTGGTCTTTCATAACGGAACATTTGACCGATATAGTATAATTTCGTTGGTTGTGTTGCATCACCAAACATTTTATTTTCAACGTAAGAACGTACAACAGGTGCAGTACCTTCTGGACGTAATGTTAAGCTACGCTCTCCACGATCTTGGAATGAGTACATTTCTTTTTGTACGATATCTGTCGTATCACCAACACCGCGTAAAAATAGCTCAGTGTGCTCAAAAATTGGTGTACGAATTTCTTTATAATTGTAACGACGGCAAATTTCGCGTGCTTGCCCTTCGATATACTGCCATAACTCAACAGTGCCTGGAAGAATATCTTGCGTTCCGCGTGGGATTTGAATAGACATATTCAGTTCCTCCTCAAATTGTTTTAATCTTAATAAAAATAAAAAAACTCCCGCCTCTACTGTTTGAACAGTAGGGACGAGAGTATTATACCCGTGGTGCCACCCTAATTGAAGCACTTATGCTTCCACTTTTTTAATAACGCTTAAATATGCGTTCATCCCTACTAAGCGTATATGCCGTTCAAGTTGAAACCTCTAGAGTGTCATTCAATCAGTCATCATGTAGAAATGTTTTCAGCCTAAGACATTCCTTCTCTTTCCATGTGTGTCTCATTTACTCTTCTCTATCAACGGTTATATTCATATGTAAATATAAAATTACTATACGTTTGTTAAGTAGGATTGTCAAGTGCTCTAAGAACGTTCAATCTGCTTCTTTAAACGCTTTACATCTTGAAGAGAAATCCCAAACTCGGAAGCAAGCTCCATTGAAGTATTGTTTTGCTCTTTTGAAATAAAATCATGAAAATTCACGTTAAATAGTTGATTTGCACCATTTGTAACAGAATGCCCTTTTTCATTCATACGCATACGTATATCCCTCACATTCAATATGGATGTTTTACTTTTTATTGTTCCATATTGATGAAAGAGTTATACATAACCAAAACTGCTATTAATTCCAAATAAATGAACAAAACATACAACAATGTATAAAAAAGAGAGGATTATATAACCCTCTCTTTTTTATCAACACTATTTACTTTCTACAATTAAGGTCACCGGACCATCATTGATTAAAGAAACATCCATCATTGCTCCGAACTTCCCTGTTTCCACATGTAATCCTTGTTTACGAACTTCTTCATTAAAGAAATCGTATAAACGCTCTGCATAATCAGGTTTCGCAGCATCCATAAAGTTTGGACGTCTTCCCTTGCGGCAATCTCCGTATAATGTGAATTGCGAAATAGATAGAACTTGTCCTTCTACATCAAGTACAGAATGATTCATCTTTCCGCTCTCATCTTCAAAAATACGTAAGTTTGCAATTTTTTCCGCAATGTAAGTTGCATCTTTTTCTGTATCTTCGTGCGTAATGCCAACTAGTAATGTTAAACCGAACGGAATTTGTCCTACGATCTCACCGTCTACTGTGACAGACGCTTTCTTTGATCGTTGTAAAACAACTCTCATCTTTCTACACTCCCTATTAATGCATCATGCGTCGTACTGCATAAATTTCTGGAACGCGTTTAATGCGTTCTACTACTTTTTTCAAGTGTTGTAAGTTACGAATCGAGATTGACATATTAATTGTTGCCATCTTATTACGGTCACTTCTACCAGAAACAGCTGAAATGTATGTTTTCGTCTCTGTAACAGCTTGCAGTACTTCATTTAATAAACCGCGGCGATCGTAACCTGAAATTTCAATATCAACGTTATACTCTATTTCTTTTTCAGGGCTACCTTCCCACTCAACTTCTAATAAACGTTCTATCGCTTCTTCTGTATGAACATTTACACAATCACGGCGGTGAATCGATACACCTCGGCCTTTCGTAATATACCCAACGATATCATCACCCGGAACTGGGTTACAGCATTTCGATAAACGGATTAATAAATTATCAGCACCGCTTACCTTTACACCAGAATCCCATTTTCGAATTTTCATCGGTTTACGAACTTCTTTAACTTCAACAATTTCTTCTTCTTCGCGTTGCTTGCGGAACTTGTCCGTTAGTCGCGTAACAATTTGCGAAGCTGTAATTCCGCTATATCCAACTGCTGCAAACATATCTTCTTCATTTGCAAAGTTAAATTTCTCAGCGACGCGTTTTAAGTTATCAGGCGCTAATACTTCTTTCATCTCATACTCTAGACCACGTACTTCCTTTTCAACAAGTTCACGGCCTTTTTCAATATTTTCGTCTCTACGTTGTTTCTTAAAGAATTGACGAATTTTATTTTTCGCATGAGATGTTTGAGCAAGTTTTACCCAATCTTGACTTGGGCCATATGAATGTTTCGACGTTAAAATTTCAATGATATCGCCGGTTTTTAATTTATAATCCAGCGTTACCATTTTCCCGTTTACTTTTGCACCAATTGTTTTATTCCCAATTTCCGAATGGACACGATACGCGAAATCAATTGGAACCGATCCAAGTGGTAATTCCATTACATCGCCTTTCGGTGTAAAGACGAATACCATGTCAGAGAATAAATCAATTTTTAATGACTCCATAAATTCTTCTGCATTAGAAGCTTCATTTTGCCATTCTAATATTTGACGGAACCACGTGAGTTTCTTCTCTAATGTACCTGTTGTTTCTGCTGTTTTTCCTTCTTTGTATGCCCAGTGTGCCGCGATCCCGAATTCTGCAATTTCGTGCATTTCTTTCGTACGAATTTGCACTTCAAGTGGATCACCTTTCGGTCCAATTACAGTCGTATGAAGAGATTGATATAGATTTGCTTTTGGCATTGCAATATAATCTTTAAAACGACCTGGCATCGGCTTCCAGCACGTATGAATAATTCCAAGCACTGCATAACAATCTTTGATACTATTTACAACAACACGTACAGCTAATAAATCGTAAATTTCATTGAACTGTTTATTTTGCAGTGCCATTTTACGATAAATACTGTAAATATGTTTCGGTCTTCCAGAGATCTCAGGTTGAATTGCAACTTCTTTTAATTTCTCACGAATACCAGTCATTACTTCGTCTAAGTATTCTTCACGTTCTGCACGTTTACGCTTCATTAAATTTACAATACGATAATATTGTTGTGGATTTAAATAGCGAAGTGACGTATCCTCTAGCTCCCATTTAATAGTACTAATTCCGAGTCTATGTGCTAAAGGTGCAAAGATTTCTAGCGTTTCATTCGCTATGCGACGCTGCTTCTCTTGAGGCAAATGTTTCAATGTACGCATGTTATGAAGACGATCAGCTAGTTTAATTAAAATAACTCGAATATCTTGAGCCATTGCAATAAACATTTTGCGATGGTTTTCTGCTTGTTGTTGTTCGTGAGATTTATATTTGATCTTCCCAAGCTTCGTAACACCATCAACAAGCATAGCAATTTCTTTGTTAAATTCCCGTTCAATATCTTCTAACGTAATCTCTGTATCTTCCACTACATCATGTAAGAAACCTGCTGATACCGTAGCTGGATCCATGTGTAAATCAACTAAAATACCTGCAACTTGAATTGGATGAATAATATACGGTTCACCCGATTTTCTGTATTGTTCGCTATGCGCATCGCGTGCATATTCATAGGCACGTGCTACTAGCTCAATATCTTCATCCACTAAATATTGACTTGCTTTCTCGAGTACCTGTTCAGCTGTTAGTACCTGCTCATTTGCCATCGAATCACCTTTTATTGAAAATTGACTTTATCTTTATTTAATAGAATAAATTATATTCTATCATTATAACCCAATGATTGTGAATTGTGAAAAGGAAAAGATTTTACTGACATTTCACCATGATTTTTTGTTCAATTATACAAAAGTACCCGCTCCTCTCCAAGAGATTCACGGGTACTTTTTATCACCGTAGTTTTACCTATATAGTGATTAGTATTTTTCTAATACTAATACATCGTAACCATCTAACATTTTACGACCATCTAAGTAAGTAAGCTCTACTAAGAATGCAATCCCTGCTACAACTCCGCCAAGTTCTTCAACTAGCTTAATTGTCGCTTCGATAGTTCCACCTGTAGCTAATAGGTCATCTGTAATTAATACGCGTTGACCTGGCTTAATTGCATCTTTATGGATTGTTAAAACATCTTTACCATATTCTTTACCGTAGTCAACTGTAATTACTTCACGTGGTAATTTTCCTAATTTACGAACTGGCGCAAATCCTACTTCTAACGCATAAGAAACTGGACAACCGATAATGAAACCACGAGCTTCTGGTCCTACTACAACATCGATATCTCTTTCTTTTGCGTATTCAACGATTGCATCTGTTGCTGCTTTGTATGCTTTACCGTCATTCATTAAAGGTGTAATGTCTTTAAACACAATACCTTCTTTCGGATAATCCGGTACAATTGCGATATGTTGCTTGAAATCCATATTTCTGAATCCTCCTCAGATCTAAAAGGTTTGTAAAATACAAATCCTTTACCCTAACTGTTCTACTTCTTTATGATTACGAATCGTTTCAAACCATGTATATAGTTGCTGATATGTGCTATAAACCAATTCTTTTTCTAATTGTAAGTGGTTCATTTTCTCACGATATGTGTTCGATTCAATTAAATCACGCTTTTGTTTTTTGTCTGCCATAAAAATGACGCCATCTTTTATTGTAACAAATTCTAACTCAAAAAACACCTGTGTCATAAAATTTACTGTATCTTTTGACCAACCTTTATGACGACATAGTTGTTCTCCATATTGTCTTAAAGAAAATGGTGTTTTTTGGCTTAAGAAAGAATAGTACCATTTAAAGTGTTCTCTCGTCGGAACTGTACTAAATAAGTGGTTATTCTCTTGATAAAATAGCGTATAAATTCGCGCTGGGAATCCTGCCTTAAATAGCTCACGTAATTCATCTGTTCCTTTTGGTAAATCAAGTAACACGATATATTGATCATTTAAATGCGTTACTTCTGAAGCATGCATGAGCTTTTCTTTATAGCTCTCTAAAGAAAATTTATTCAATACCTCTTCAGAAAAATACACCATTGTTATTTTTTCTTTCGGAAGTTCTGCTAAATTTGCTTCTGCATTACGCATACTACGCCAATCAAATAATTGCCACGCCTCTACAGCAATATCTTGTACCATTAGTTGTGGCTTCTTAAAATTATTCCATTCATTGATGGATGCTTCTCCTATTACAGATACTTTTGCAACTGGAGAGATTTCTTTCGCATATGCACCAAAACCAAATCCAATTGTATCCAGTGTTGCTTGTCCATCACGAAGAGCCATTTTTAAATGAGAACCATCTGATCCGATTGCGCGAATGCTTTCTAACTCTGCATCTTTTACTGCAATACGTGGTTTCGGATTTCCAATACCAAACGGGGCTAGTTTTTGCATATCTTCAATTGCCGCTAGCGTTACATCCTCTACTTTGCAAAAAACATCAACTGCTGTAATTGGAATAAAATCTTCTTCTGTTAAAATCGCATCTGCTTGTTCATTTAATCGGCGACGTAATTCATCTACATCATTCATATGTAGCGTCATTCCCGCTGCCATCGGATGCCCTCCGAAGTGTGGCAATAACTCTCTACAATCTGATAAGTTTGCAAACAAATCAAATCCTGCAATACTACGTGCTGAGCCTTTTGCTGTTTCTTTTATAGGATCGATGCTTAATACAATCGTCGGACGATAAAAACGTTCAACTAATTTAGAAGCAACAATTCCAATTACCCCTGGGTTCCAGCCTTCTTTTGCAAGTACTAATACTTTGTTTTCTTCTGGCGGGAAGTTATTTTCAACTTCAGCGATAGCTTCTTCTGTAATTTGCTTTACAATATCTTTTCGCAGTTTGTTCAGCTCATCAATTTCTTCGGCCAACTCTTTCGCTTCCTCTGGATCATCTGATAATAAAAGGTGTACAGCCGGCGCAGCATCTTCTAAACGCCCAACCGCATTAATACGAGGTGCAATTGAGAAGCCAATACTCTCTTCTGTAATTTCACTTTGCGAAACGTTAGCAACTTTAAACAATGCCTTCAAACCAATATTTCTCGTCATACGCATATGTTTTAAACCGCGTTTCACTAGCAACCTATTTTCACCATGAAGTGATACTAAATCAGCTACTGTACCGATTACTGCAATCTCTAATAAATGTTCTGGTACACGGCCTAATAGTGCATGCGCAACTTTAAACGCAACACCTACACCAGCTAAATAGTGAAACGGATATACGCCACCTTCTAATTTCGGATGTATAATCGCAAGTGCTTCTGGCAATTCTGGCGGTGGCTCATGGTGATCTGTAATAATTAGATCTATTCCAAGCTCTTTCGCTACATTCGCTTCATGTACTGCTGCGATGCCAGTGTCGACAGTAATAATCAGTGAGAACCCTGCGCTATGCGCCCAACGAAACGCTTCTTCGTTCGGTCCATAGCCTTCTGTAAAACGATTTGGAATGTAAAATTCTACTTCTGCACCTAATTCTTGAAGAGCAAGATATAAAACCGTCGTACTACTTACTCCGTCCGCATCGTAATCACCAAATATTAATATTTGCTCTCCATTTTGAATCGCCTTATTTACACGTTCTACCGTTCTATCCATTCCTTCTAATAAAAATGGATCATGAAATTCTTGATTTTCTGTATTTAAAAAATCTAAAATCTTATCTTCTGTATCTAGTCCTCTACCGAGGAATAACGAAACGACAAGTGGCGATAACTGTAATTTACTTGCTAATTCACTCACTCGCTCGTCATTATATTCTTTTTCTTTCCAACGCGTCTTCGGTTGTAACACGAAATCACCCCTTAACCTGTTCATTATACAAGACAGATTAAGGGGTGACAATATAATGCAAACTACGATGCAATATCTATATACTAAAATGTTAATGATGTTTAATTTGGAGAATACGGATTTATATGTACGAATACATTTTGTACATTATCTTGTTTCATAAGTATTTCTTTCACATGTTTTCCAATACGGTGTCCTTCCTCTACGGTAATGTATGGATCTACAGACACTTTAATATCGACAATAACATAATGACCATGCTCCCGTGCATATAAAGAACCAATTTTTTTCACACCATCTACTTGAAGAACGGCCTCTCTAAGCGGAATAACATCCTCCTCATGAAGAACATGGTCAAGCGTTGCATGAATTGCTTCCGCTCCAATGCTCCATGCCATTTTTACAACAAGAAGTGAAACAACTAATCCTGCAATCGGATCAGCATATACGAGCCAGTCTATACCAAACTTACCACCGATTATAGCTGCACAAATACCGATTAAAGCTGCAATTGAAGAAAATACATCCGAACGGTGCTCATATGCATTTGCAATAATTGCATCACTGTTTACTCTTTTCCCTAATCGGAATTTATATTGAAACATTCCTTCTTTCACGACGATTGAAAGAACAACAGCAAATATCGTAATTCCTTTCGGCGGTTCTAGTTCTTGCGAAAAAGCTTTTATAGACGAAATCGCGATTTCAAGTCCCACAATAAATAATAATACCGCAACAATAATCGCTGAAATCGATTCCGCTTTACCATGACCATACGGATGATCCTCATCAGGTGGCTGCTTTGCCGCTCGCAAACCAAAAAGTACAGCTAGCGAACCTATTACATCTGATGCAGAATGCACGGCATCCGCTAATAGCGCTTTACTGTTCCCAATATAACCAATTACCGCCTTTACAATCGCTAATATAATATTACCAACGATCCCGACAATAGCACCAAACTCGGCCTGTTTAAAACGTTCATCTTTTTCCATAATTAAAATCCCTTCTTTTCTTAACCTATCTTTTTATTTCAACAAAAACAGCGATAACACCACCACTTTCTTCCATCTTCTTTCTGTTAAAAAGTTGCTATCTTATTGTATCCACAAACGAAAAAAGAGATGCCTCATAAAGAGACATCATCTTTTCTATACTTGCGGTTCAGATTCTACTTTCTCAACCTTCTTCTTGTTTTTTCCCTTTTTCAAACGACGGTTTTCAAGCATTAACCAAATTTGAGAGGCAACGAAAACAGAAGAGTACGTACCTACAATTAATCCAACAAGTAACGCAAACGAGAAGTTACGTAGTGACTCACTACCGAAGATAAGCAGTGCAATTACTGGGAATAACACTGTTAATACGGTATTAATCGAGCGACCAAGCGTTTGGCGAATACTTGCATTTACGATTTCTTCTAGATCTTTTATATCGCGCACCCGTTTTTTCTGTTTGTATAATTCACGGTTTCTATCAAATGTAACAATCGAGTCATTAATAGAATAACCGATGATTGTTAGTACTGCAGCGATAAACGTTAAGTCTACCTCTAGTTGGAAAATACTAAACATAACAACCATAACGAAAGCGTCATGTAATAATGCAAGTACTGCAGATAACGCATACGTAAATCGGAATCGAATACTTACGTATAAAATGATAACCGCAGAAGCAATCAGTACAGCGATAAATGCATTTCGTGCAATTTCTTTACCGATTGTCGGTGAAACTGTACTTATGTTTGGATCTGTACCATATTTATCGTGGAAGAATGTTTTTGTTTTCGCAATTTCATCTTTTGATAAAACACCTAATGTACGAACTGCGAAACCTTTATTGTCATCTCCAGTCGGTACAATATTTTCTTCCTTCACATCAATGTTCAATTCTTTAAAATCTTTATGAACATCAGACACCGTAACAGCTTGTTTTGATTGCAAGTCGATACGTGTACCACTCGCAAAGTCAATACCAAGATTCAATTTGAAAATTGGTAAGATAATTGCACCCGCAATTACAACTACAATCGAGAAGATAAGGAATTTATGACCGATATTTACGAAATTAATACGATCAAATCTCGTTGGCGGATGTACTACACCTTTTGTTAATGGAATAATATCCTTTTGTTTCACACCAAAATATCCTGGTTTTTTATCAAAGTAACGGCTCTTTACAAGTAAACCTAGTAAGAAACGAGTACCGAATACGTTCGTAATAAAACCAACTAAAATACTTACGATTAAACTTGTTGCGAATCCTTTTACAGAGCTATTACCATAAACGAATAACACACCAGCTGCCGCAAGAGTTGTAACGTTTGCATCTAGAATTGTTGCTAATGAACGATGGTTACCAGCGCGGAATGCCGACATCATGGACTTACCAATTTTCAACTCTTCTTTCAGTCTCTCGTACGTAATAATATTCGCATCAACTGCGATACCTACTCCGAGCACTAACGCCGCAATACCTGGCAACGTAAGAACTGCATGCATCCAGTTAAAGACAAGTAATGTAACGAAAATGTATAAACCTAACATAATAACCGCTACAAGTCCTGGTAAACGGTAGAATACAAGCATAAATAAGAAAATAAGAGCGATACCAATCGCACTAGCGAAAATCGTTTGCTCTAACGCTTGTTGACCAAACTTCGCTCCAACAGATGTTGAATACATTTCTTTTAAATCAACAGGAAGTGCACCTGCATTTAATAAAGATGAAAGTTGTTTCGCACTTTCAACTGTGAAGTTTCCACCTACGATAGATACTTCAGCTTGGTTAAATACTTGGTTTACTGTTGCTGCTGATAAGAACTTCGGATTCGGTTTTGCAGATTCTGCTTTGTACGAATCTTTTCCTTCTTCAAAATCAAGCCAAATTACCATTAAATTCGTTGGTGGTGGCATTTTTGAAATTTTTTCAGTTACTTCACGGAATTTTTCAGCGCTCTTTAGTGTAAGACCTACGCTCGCACGGCCTTGCTCATCAAATGTTTGCTTCGCTCCGCCGCCTTTTAAATCCGTTCCGTCCATAAGAAGATTATCATCTACATCACGGAATGTTAATTTCGCTTGTGTTGATAACATTTCACGTGCTTTTTGCTGATCTTGTACACCAGCAAGCTGTACACGAATTCGATCTTGCCCTTCGATTTGAATGTTCGGCTCACTTACACCGAGAACATTGACACGATTCTCAAGAGCACCTACTGTACTTACAAGTACGTCTCGATCGATTTTGTCACCTTTTTTGGCTGGTTTTACTTCATACAGAATTTCAAAACCACCGCGAAGGTCTAGTCCTAGACTAATTCCTTTTGCTATGTCTTTTCCTGCCGCACCAATTACTCCACCGATTAATAAAACGATGAGGAAAAAGGCGGCAATTCTCGTACCACGCTTTGCCATATGTACCCTCTTTCCGCTACTAACACTTTAAATAAATCTCTTACGATTCACTTTTACACGTGTGCATACGTCTAGTTAGTAGACTTCCTTTCTATAATTTTGCTAGCTCATCACTAGCTGTGCCGGTACGTTTTCACGATACCTGCACTTTCATTATTTGTTTTCTCTCTTCACTACCTCCTTTATATATGATCTTAGACATAATTATTTCCTGATTATCAATACCTATCATTATACTGCAAAAGGAAGAACAAACCAATTGCAGTCGGTTATTTATTTTCATATTCATCAAATGACCAAAGTGGCGCTTGATATGCTTCAACAGTTAAATATGTCATATATTCATTAGCACTTACTGTTAATACGTCATTAACTAATTCATACAATCTAACATCGCTGTCTATCTTCTTCCACTTTTTCACTTTAAGAAACTTCCAAATGTCATCATCTGTCACTCTGTCGTAGCCGAACATTTGAAACTCTTCTACTTTACTTTCTAAAACGACTTGTAACTGTCCGCGGTATGATTCTACCAAAGCCTCTCTATCTAACATCTATAACATCTCCTTCTTATTTCGCACGAAAAGTCGCTTTTATTCCCGCTCTAATGGACAGCAATAACTACTTTCAAGAGCACTATCATATTTCACTCTCTTAAATGCTTGTCATTCTTGTCTCGTACGTGCATATAAATTATTGTAAATCATTCCATTGATTTTGAGAAGGTAGGAGAAGAACATGACGAGACAAAGCTTTTTAAAAGGCGCATTTATTTTAATGATAGCCGGCTTTATTACAAAAATACTTGGCTTTATCAACCGCATAGTAATGGCACGTATTTTGGGAGAAGAAGGCGTTGGTCTTTATATGATGGCCGTTCCTACATTCATTTTAGCAATTACATTGACACAAATTGGTCTTCCTGTCGCAATCGCAAAATTTGTAGCAGAAGCGGAAGCTGTGAACGATAAACAAAGAGTTAAAAAAATATTAACCGTATCACTAGCTGTTACATCCGTTATTAGTATCATTTTAACAATCGGAATTATGTTCCTCACACCTATTTTAGCAAAAACATTATTAACCGACGAAAGAACGTACTATCCATTAATGGCCATTTTGCCCGTTGTTCCTGTTATTGCTGTTTCTTCTGTTTTGCGTGGTTATTTTCAAGGGAAACAAAACATGAAACCTAGCGCTTATGCGCAAGTTCTAGAACAAGTCGTCCGCATTACCATTATCGCTATATGCATTCAATTATTTTTACCTTACGGCATAGAATACGCTGCAGCCGGCGCTATGTTATCAGCTGTTCTCGGTGAAGTTGCATCGTTATTATTTTTACTCACGTTATTTCAGCGAGAAAAACATTTATCAATACGCTCTGGATTTTTCACTACTGTAAAGGAAAGCAAAGGGACATTTTATTCTCTGATGGATATTGCCCTCCCAACTACAGGAAGTCGTTTAATCGGCTCCGTTTCATATTTTTTTGAACCTATTGTCGTTATGCAAAGCTTAGCAATCGCTGGTGTCGCTGCTTCTGTTGCAACCCAGCAATACGGTATATTAAACGGTTATGCATTCCCGCTTCTATCACTACCCGCCTTTATTACATACGCTCTCTCTACAGCGCTCGTCCCTTCTATTAGTGAAGCAATGGCAAAAAGACAACATAAATTAGTGGAGCACCGTTTACAACAAGCACTTCGAATTTCATTAATTACCGGCGGATGGTCTGTCGTTATATTATACGTATTCGCTTCTCCTGTTTTAACTCTTATGTATGGATCAGACAGCGCAACAGCATTCATTCAACTTCTTGCGCCTTGCTTTTTATTTCATTATTTCCAAAGTCCACTTACCTCTGTTTTGCAAGCTTTAAACTTAGCAAGAGCTGCAATGATGAATACATTTATTGGAGCCATCGTGAAATTAATCGTTATTTTTGTACTAGCATCAAGGCCAGAATTTCAAATGATGGGGGTTGCTCTCGCTATTGCAGCAAATATTGTAACAGTAACATTTCTTCACTACGCTACTGTTTTAAAAAAGATTACATTTACCATTTACGCAAAAGACTATATTTTCGGCGGACTTGCCATCGGTATCGCAGGCGCCTTCGGTTTTTATCTTCATAAATATATTATTTTCTCTCATGCCCTTGGCATACAAACATTATGGGAAATCACTTTAACAACAATTGTTTATATCGTACTTCTCTTCACTTTCAAACTCATTCGAAAAGAAGAGTTAAGTCGTCTCCCTATCATTCGTAAACTTTCATTTTTGAAATAAGGTGAAACTTTAATCAGTGGGGTAATCTCCACTGATTATTAGTTACACTAATCATTCTTACTCTTTCAAAGAATAAGTCTCTAATTTTCTTTTACATCAACAAAAAATTTTCCGTTTTGAAAACTACAGTATAAAATTTGTGTTACATCGTTATAACCTAAGTTTTTTAATTTCTCAATAAGCCATGCATCTGTATGTTCAATCATTTGTAAATGACTAGATTGAATTTCTCCATCAATAATAAGAGGAAGAGTAAACTGCAATGCATCTTGTTTATTTTTTTGTTTTTGAAAGACAGATAACTTCCCAGACGGTTCCAAAATAGCATATTCTACATCCCGAATATCTCCAACTCCTTGTTCCCTTAATTGCATCATTAAATCATCTATATTATAACGTTGCTTTCTCATCTTCTTTTCATCAATCTTTCCCGCGTTTACAAGAATAGCCGGCTCACCTTCTATTAAATGCCGAAAGCGTTGATACTTTAAGGAAATGACTGACAAAATAATTTGGATGCACATAAGAAAAGTCATCGGAACTAATTGATGCCAAAGTGATTTATCGGTATTTTCAATTGCCACTACAGCCATTTCTCCAAGCATAATAAATACGACTAAATCCAATACACTTAGCTCTCCTATCTCACGTTTACCCATAAGACGAAAAATAATTAAGATGATGATATACAAAAGCATTGTCCGTCCAATTATTGATATCCATTCCATTTCTACATCTCCTTTTTTACGTATAGACTCCCCTATAAAAAAGAAACTAGTCTAACTTAGACAAAAGGAAAATATGCTTGTATTAAAAAGGGGGAATGCATAAATGGATGGAACGAAAAAATTATCAACTGCAATTGGCTTCGGTATTGTTACACTACTAATTCTCGCATCTATTACTAGTATGATTATGGCTCTTTTATTAAAGTTTACGAATATAAACGAAGGGACATTAACCGTTACTATTTTTATACTCGCTCTTTTATCTATGCTTATGTCTGGATTTACTGCCGGCAAAAAGGCTCAAGGAAAAGGTTGGCTAGTAGGTCTCACAACAGGTCTCACGTTCACTATACTCGTTTTTCTAGTTAACTATTTAGGCTTTTCTCAAACTTTATCGAACTCACAATTACTTTATCAATTAGCATTAATGGGGGCGAGTACACTCGGTGGTATTTTCGGTGTAAATATGTCAAAGCAAAGTAACTAAAAAAGGCCCTGCATATTTCATGCAGGGCCTTCCAAATTAGTTTTTCACAACTTCACGAATCGCATTGCGATCGAACGTTAAGTGTGAACCACCAGATTTAATAACAATTTTCGTCTCATCTACTGATTCGATTGTACCGTGTAAACCACCGATTGTTACGATAGCATCACCTTTTGCTAACTCACTTTGCATTTGAGCAACTGCTTTTTGACGTTTTTGTTGCGGGCGAATTAATAAGAAATAGAAAATCGCAAACATCGCAACGATCATAACGATATTCATCATACCTGCATTCATCTTTTGTTCCTCCTTTTAAATTATGTATTAGAAGTTTTTAGCATTCGGTTTATTAAAGCCATACTGTTCAAAGAACTCTTCGCGGAAATCGCCAAGACGGTCTTCACGAATAGCTTGTCTCACCTGCTCCATTAAGTTTAACAGAAAATGAAGGTTGTGATAAGACGTTAAACGAATTCCGAACGTTTCATCACATTTCATTAAGTGACGAATGTACGCACGAGAGTAGTTTTTACATGTGTAGCAATCACAGTTTGGATCAAGCGGACCGAAGTCCCTTGCGAATTTCGCATTTTTTACAACGAGGCGACCTTCACTTGTCATACATGTACCATTTCGAGCGATACGAGTTGGAAGTACGCAGTCAAACATATCAATACCACGAATTGCGCCATCGATTAACGAGTCAGGAGAACCTACACCCATTAAGTAACGAGGCTTATTATCTGGAAGAAGTGGTGTTGTAAACTCAAGAACACGGTTCATAATATCTTTCGGTTCACCAACAGATAAACCACCTACAGCGTAACCAGGGAAGTCCATTGAAACAAGATCTTTCGCACTTTGACGACGAAGCTCTTCGTACTCCCCGCCCTGTACAATACCGAATAAACCTTGATCTTGCGGACGTTCATGCGCTTTTAAGCAACGTTCTGCCCAGCGGCTCGTACGCTCTACAGATTTCTTCATATATTCAAAAGTAGCTGGGAATGGTGGACACTCATCAAATGCCATCATAATATCTGAACCTAATGCATTTTGGATTTCCATCGCTTTTTCTGGTGATAAGAATAATTTATCTCCATTTAAGTGATTGCGGAAGTGAACGCCTTCCTCTTCAATACGACGGAAGTCACTTAAACTGAATACTTGGAAACCACCAGAGTCTGTTAAGATTGCACGATCCCAGTTCATAAATTTATGCAAGCCGCCTGCTTCACGAATAATTTCATGACCTGGACGTAGCCATAAATGATACGTATTACTTAAAATAATGCCAGAATCCATTGCTTTTAATTCTTCTGGTGACATTGTCTTAACTGTTGCAAGTGTACCAACTGGCATAAATGTTGGTGTATCAAATGAACCGTGCGGCGTATGCACACGACCTAAACGGGCACCCGTTTGTTTACATGTCTTAATAAATTCATAACGAATTGCTGTCATAACTTACTCCTTTTATTTGTTTCTCATTTTAGCGTGAGATGCAACGAACATTGCATCACCGAAGCTAAAGAAACGATATTTTTCTTTTACTGCTTCATTATAAGCATGAAGTACATTATCTCTATTTGCAAATGCACTTACAAGCATAATTAATGTTGATTTCGGTAAATGGAAGTTTGTAATTAAACCATCAATTGCTTTAAATTCATATCCCGGATACATGAAAATATCTGTCCATCCAGAAGCGGCGCAAAGCTTACCGTCATGATCTGTTGCAATTGTTTCTAACGTACGAGTTGATGTCGTACCTACAGTAATAATACGTCCACCATTCTCTTTCACACGATTTAATAATGCCGCTGTCTCTTCAGACATATGGTAATATTCTGCGTGCATATGGTGTTCTTCAATCGTGTCTGCAGAAACTGGTCTAAATGTTCCAAGCCCTACGTGAAGTGTAATAAATGCTAACTGAACGCCTTTTAGCTTTAACTTCTCAAGTAGCTCTTCTGTAAAGTGAAGTCCCGCAGTCGGCGCTGCTGCTGAACCAATTTCTTTCGCATATACTGTTTGATAGCGATCGCGATCTTCTAGCGTCTCTTTAATATATGGAGGAAGTGGCATTTCCCCAAGTTCATCTAAAATTTCATAGAAGATGCCATCATATGAAAATTCAAGCTGACGTCCACCTTGATCTGCAGTTCCTGTGCAAGTTGCTTTTAATTTCCCTTCGCCAAAAGAGATAACAGTTCCTTCTTTTACACGTTTCGCTGGCTTTACAAGCGTTTCCCACTTATCACCTTCTTCTTGTTTTAAAAGAAGTACTTCAATGTGCGCGCCTGTATCTTCTTTCACACCGTGCAAACGAGCAGGCATAACTTTCGTTTCATTTAAAACTAAGCAATCCCCCTCATGTAAGTAAGAAAGAATGTCCGTAAAATGTTTATGCTCAATATCACCTGTTTCACGGTCTAACACCATTAATCTTGATGTTTCACGCTCTTCTAACGGGACTTGTGCAATAAGTTCTTCTGGTAAATGAAAATCAAACAGATTTATATCCATAGCTATATCCACCTATTTCTTATTTAAATCGATTTATTATATACATAATAAAAGATAATACAATACTTAACACAATACATGTAATGATAGGAAAATAAAAGGTAACGTTTCCTTTTTTCACAAAAATATCGCCTGGAAGCCTTCCAATGAACTTCCAAGCTAATCCAACAACGATGAGTAAGATCCCGGCTGTAATAAGCAGCTTTGGCATCTCCGTCATACTTTTGGTATCTCCATTCCGAAATGTTCATACGCAAGCGGCGTTACAATTCGGCCCCTCGGCGTTCGTTGTAAAAAGCCAATTTGTAATAAATACGGCTCATACACATCTTCAATCGTATGAGATTCTTCTCCAATTGTTGCTGAAACCGTTTCTAATCCAACTGGACCGCCACGGAATTTCTCAATAATACCAAGCAGTAATTTATGATCAATATGATCTAGACCTAATTTATCTACTTGCAGTAGCTCTAATGCCATTTGTGTAATTTCCATCGTAACCGTTCCATTACCACGAACTTGCGCGAAATCACGTACACGTCTTAAAAGACGATTCGCAATACGAGGTGTACCACGAGCACGTCTTGCAATTTCTAATGCAGCTAACGAATCGATTTCAACTTCAAATACTTCTGCTGTACGTTCAACAATCGCAGAAAGCTGATCTACTGTGTAGTACTCTAACCTTGAAAGTACACCGAAGCGGTCACGAAGCGGTGCCGATAATGCTCCAGCACGTGTCGTTGCTCCAACTAATGTAAATGGCGGTAAATCTAGGCGTACAGAACGTGCTGAAGGTCCTTTTCCAATTACAATATCAAGGCAAAAGTCTTCCATCGCAGGATACAATACTTCTTCAATTGATCTATGCAAACGATGAATTTCATCAATAAATAATACATCCCCTGGCTGAAGCGCTGTTAATACAGCAGCTAAATCTCCTGGTCTTTCAATTGCAGGACCTGAAGTTGTTCTAACATTAACGCCCATCTCATTGGCAATAATATTCGCAAGCGTCGTTTTACCAAGACCTGGTGGTCCATATAAAAGCACGTGATCTAACGTCTCTTCACGCATTTTCGCCGCTTCAATAAATACTTCTAAATTATGTTTCGCTTTATCTTGGCCAATATACTGACGGAGCGTCTGTGGCCGTAATGAATATTCTAAATCCGCATCTTCATATGCAGATTCCCCTGAAAGGAGACGTTCGTCCATTATACTCACCTCTTACCATTTAGTAAAAGACTAAGTGCCTTTTTAATATACTGATCCGTCGTTAATGATTCTTTTAATAACTCTGGTACAACACGAGAAACTTCGCGTTCTGCGTATCCAAGTGCGCGCAGAGCTTCCAGTGCCTCATCAAGCTCAGCTGATGAACCTTTCTTCTCATCAAAACGTTCTGTGTCTGAGAATAAATCAACAAATGCATCTGGTACGACATCTGCTAGTTTTCCTTTTAAATCTAAAATCATTTGGCGTGCTGTTTTCTTTCCGACGCCTGGGAATTTCACTAAAAACTTCTCATCTTCATGCTCAATCGCTTGAACGACCTGTCCTGTTTGACCAGAAGCTAAAATTGCAAGAGCGCCTTTTGGCCCAATGCCAGACACGCCTAACAACTTTGTAAATAATAAACGCTCTTCACGTGTTTTAAAACCGTAAAGTGCCATAATATCTTCTCTCACATAATGATATGTATAGACACGGATTTCTTGCTTACTTCTTTGAAATACATACGGATTTGGTGTGAAAATTTGATAACCAATTCCATTATGATCAATTACGACATATTCCGGCCCTACATACTCCACGTAACCTGTAACATATTCAAACAAAATACGATCTCTCCCTCTTAAATCATGTATTCCATTTTAACATATTTAATGATAGAAAAGCGAGACTGCCCCAACAAATGTTCTCCACTTGAAACTTCTGTTATTTTCCATTGACAGAAAGGTTAAAGCACCTTAATATACAGAAGTCGATAATGATTATCAATACTAATTAAAGGGGTTACATCAGGATGAAACGTAAGCTATTTATTTTATTTACTATTATGCTTGTTGTTCTTTCTATCGTTGGCTGTTCTTCTCAAAAAGAAGAATCGAAAGCAAAAGAACAACCGAAAACAAAAGTTGTAAAACATGCCAAAGGTGAAGCTACAATTCCAGTAAATCCAAAGAGAATTGTTGACTTATCTGGATCAACAGAAGAACTATTACTTCTTGGACATAAACCTGTTGGTACAGCAAATACATATAAAGATAAAATCCAAAATCACTTAACAGACAAGTTAGATGGAGTAAAAGCAGTAGGTTGGTACTGGGCACCTAAAGTTGATTTAGAAGCTGTTACTGCTTTAAAACCAGACTTAATTATTTTAAACAACCGTCAATTAAAAATTTATGATCAACTAGAAAAGGTTGCACCTACAGTTGTTCTAGAAACAAACTTAGAAGACTGGCGTGGTAAGTTTAAAGAAGTAGGTAAGCTATTTGACGAAGAGAAGAAAGCAGACAAATGGATTGCAGACTACGATAAGAAAGCAGACTCTTTATCTAAAAAAATTAAAGAGAAAACAAAAGATGAGAACTTTATGTTCGTTGCAGTTACACCACAAAACTTCCGTGTATACGGTAGCTTCGGATACGGTGACATCATCTTTAATGACTTAAAACTTCCAGCAACAAAAGGTACGGATTTAAAACAAACGATGGCGCAAGTATCACTAGAAGGTCTAGTTGCATTCCAGCCTGACCAAATGTTCGTTGTAAACTTCGGCGGCGAAGCTGATAAAGTTTACGAAGACTACAAAAACAGTGCCGTTTGGAAAGACAATAAAGCAGTTAAAAATAATCACGTATATGAAGTATCAAATGAAGTCTTCAATACGAAAGCATTCAATCCAATCGGAAAAGATATGCTAATTGATGAAATCGCAAAAGAAATTTTAGCTAAAAATAAATAAGAAAAAAAGCAGCTCACCATGAGCTGCTTTTTTTCTTACTTTGAACTGCGTATTGCTTCATTTTTTCAATCGTCTTCACAAAACCTTCTTTTGATTTAATACGAATGCCACGTTTCAATTTCGCACGTTCATAGCTCTCAAGCTTTTTCATATCAATTTGAAAGAAAGAATGGATCGCATTATCATTTTTTGGCACACCTTTGAAAATTTGTAATATCCCTTCCTCTGAAACACCAAAATACCCGCTCGTTTTCAATAACGGAGAAATATCATCAACTTTCTTTTGCAATACAATTTGTACATCATCACGATCAACGAGCTGCCATTCTTTATACTGCTGTAAAAACTTTTCTAAATCCGTCACTTTTTCTGTAAGTATTTCTTCGCTTACTTCGCCATCAACATACATACGCTCTAATAAAATTGTAACCTCAGGTTCTTTTTTCGTTACTTCTGGTACTGGCCCTTCCGCCTTCACATTCGTTTCATAAACGAAACAAAACATCATAACGAAAGCTTGCATCGCAATCAGTATCCATTTCATTTCCGTTCACCTCTTTTAGGCAAGATCATACTTTCATTAGTAGTTTTTCCGGAAATGGGGGTTTTATCCATATTACATTTCTTTCGAAAATATAAAAAATGCAGATAAGGATTCACCTCATCTGCATGTATCATTTACTTTTATATAAAATGAAAGACGCCTGCAAAGCAGGCGTCTTGATGCGTTTACGGCGAGAGACCAGGCGACCACATTCGCGTGTTTAGCACTTAAGCATATCTCTCGTCTTACGTAAATTAGCTCATCGCTTTGCTAATATAACATTAATAAAGTATAAGTGCAACATGTTTATAAAAATATTTTATTTCCTCTTTCATCCAAATAAATCAAACGCAAATTATAAATTGATAAATGCAATATATATATTACAATAAACATAACAGCGAAATCATCATAAACGGGAGATAGATATTATGAAACAAATAAAGGATGAACGTCTCATTCTTCAAACGTTAAAAAACATACGTATTGTCTTTCTTTTTCAATACATTGGCATAGTTGGAATTTTAGGCTATATCGGATTCACTGAAGGAATAGATCAAATTACGAAATCTTCATTATAGCTATTATTTATTCTTACAAGTATCGTCCTTAGTTATTTGCAGTTAAGTGTTTCAATCGATGTAGAAGAAGGCGAAAAAGGAAATAAAGTTAACTCCTTATTATAAATTTGTCTTCCGCTCCCTTATTGTAGGAATCGTTATGGCTATTATTTATATTATTTTCAGTCCAGAAAGACCTCTATTTGAAGCTATTTTAACAGGTAGTATTCTTTTCATCTGCTTTTTAGTTTCTTATTCCGTTAGTTATTTTATTAAAAAACGTCGTTTACAAGACAACGATGAATAAAGAGGAAGGGCTATCCCTTCCTCTTTTGTTTTGCTATCGCACTGTACCAGTTAAACCGTAACGAATGTCTCGGAACATATTCACTATGTCACGATTAAAATCGTTTGTAACTGTACCGTTACGTAGACGCGTACTCATTGCATCGACACGAGTAAACATATCATTTCTTACAGAAACATATACGTTTCTGTTTCCAACTTCATTTGAAACCGCTTGACGAATTTCGTTCGCCATCGCCGTTTCATTTGTCACTGTGTTACGAGGTTTTACCGCAATCGCTACATCGTTTCCATATACAACTGTAGACACACGGTCTACGTTATTCATACGTTTCACACGATTTGTTATTCTTTCAGCTGTTTTACCATCATTGTTAATGTATGAATTGTTCATTGTAATATTACGAGTTGGATGCGGATTAGCAATTTGTCCATTGTAATTTACATCACGGTAATAATTGTATCCTGTATCGTTACGACCATTTCTATATGTTACATAATCTGTATAACGATCATTACGCGTCACATTATCACGATACTGGTGTGTATCATTATAAGATGTACGCTCGTAATTGTAGTTACGTCCATCCATTGCATTGTTTTTTGGTGTACCACATGCAGCTAATGCACTAGTAACTAACAAAGAAGCAGCAATCACTTTTACTTTCGTATTCAATACAAAAACCCCCTCTGTTAGAATGAGCTTCTCTACTGAAAAGCTCCCTCTTATGATGAGTAACAGAGAAGGTTTTTACACTGTTAATATTTCACTGGGAATTTTCTAGCACTTCATAAAAAAACTGCCTTTTCTTAATTAACAGGAATGCAAAAAAGGCAGGAATACTCCCGCCTTTTTAAACTTCTTCTTCGTCCTCTTCTTCTGAAACGGGCTCTCCAAATACATTTGGTGGATCTGGTTGATAATACATCGTTCCTGGCTGTGGTGCATATGCAGACTGAGTTGGTTGATAATATAAAGGATTCGCATATTGCGGACCGCCTGGTTGTGGACTATATAGTCTACTTTCTCCTCCGCATCCACAATCTTCCTCACCCTGCACAAGCGGCGGCATGTTATTATCCATTGGCATCATATTCGGGTTTGGCATAGACGTATGTTGCGGTCCAAACGGCGCTCCTTGCTGATATGGCATTTGATATGGATTTGGTTGTTGATAATACGGATTCGGCGGCATCATGGGCATTTGATAGGGCATCATATTTGGTGGTTGATTGTTATCCATAATTGGCATCATATTCGGCATTTGATTGTTATCCATAATTGGCATCATATTCGG
>NZ_JBEUTW010000129.1:0-16398 GCF_040492675.1 Bacillus sp. AP50 | reverse complement strand
CCATTATTTTCTACATAAAAAATAGGGCACACATCATAAAAATGATGTATGCCCTATCTTTATTTATACATATTTTGTATTTCTTCTTTATTTTTAAGTATTTCCTCAAACTTATCACTACAACCCTTCGGAAATAACACTCCCAGTCCATATGAATGCGCAAATTGAAAATGAGGGTACTTCGCTTTTACCTCATCCCAAAACTTATATACGCCGAAATCACTACTTCTAACTTCAATATCATGAAATAATACAATACCGTTTTTCGCGACTTTCGGTAGCCATGTATTATAATCGTGAGAAACAGCTTCATACGTATGATAGCCATCAATATGCAAAAGATTTATCGTTTCATCTTGAAACCGGTCTACAGCATCATCAAAAGTAGATCGAATTAAATTTCCTATATTAAGGTAGTTATCGCTCACTACTTTTTCTACTATTTGAAAAACCCCTTCTCCATATGGACCTGTATGCCCATCTCCAGCCCAAGTATCTACTGCAAAGCATTTAGTCGATAACCCTCCATCTTTTACTCCCTGACAAAAACTAAAAAAGGAAGCTCCTAAATGTGTACCTAACTCAACTAAAGTTTCTGGTTTTTCAAATCGTACTAAGTCATATGCAAAATCTAAATGTCCACTCCACGCAGATTGTGACCGAATAATAGGACTAAATGTTTCAAATTCAAATGATGGTTTATGAGTAACCCAGTTCATCGCATAACTCCTTCTGCACATATTTTTAACAAACCAAATTACTCTTATCTTTATTTTTTTATCGTCTTGATTATGATTCTATTTCATGAAAATATGAAGAATTTATTCTTTTCTATTGAGGTAAAACATCATATACATATGGGTCAGTTGGCTTATTAATTTTTTCGATTTTGTTTACTTTTACAAGTGGAAAGACTGTTCCTTTATATGTCGTTTCATCTAATAATCCTGTTATTTTTACCCATGTTTCTTCTGGAATTTTTTCAATATTTTTCCCGGTAACAATCATCCCCCAGACTGATGCATCCGCAATACAACAAGTTATGCCATATCGAGCCACTACTACTTTATTCCCCGTCACATCTTTATCCTTATATATAAACCCTAAGAATGTAATTTCTTTCCCTTTAAACCAATTAACATTTTGACCAATTACATTCATTGTTTGAACATAATCCTTATCCTTTACTTGTAGTTTACGCTGTCCTAACATACTTTTTACTACTTGCTCTTCCGTTTTATAAGTCGTTGCTAAATTTGATGTTTCTTCTGAATCAACTAATACTTCTCGCTCATCAAACTTAACCTGTTTCCCCTCTTTTTCGTTTCTTTCCAGACTTCTCGCCTGTACACTTTGATTCATACCCCTTTTTCCTGCTAAACTTCCATCAATTGTTACACTTCCAAAGAGAAAAGCACTAACTATCGGAACAACAAATAAAACATATACAAAGAAACTTTTTATCCCTGATTTTGATGTTGTATGATGTTTACAACAATTATAATCATGCTGTTTTTCTCTTCCATCTCCCCAAACTTGTACAATACCAAAAATTAAAATTACTACAAAAGCTATATACGTAAATTTGATCATTTTTGGAGCGATAAAATTATAAATATTCCCTGTTACAAGTAGTTTAAATAAGAGCATTGCTAAACCAATTAAAATAATGCCATGAATATAGTGATGATATGCCTTCTGCTCCTCTTTCTCCATTCTTTCTCACCTCCTATAACATTATGATTTGCACGATGGTATACACAGATACAATGACAATTCCCATCAAAAAGAATACAAATCTCTTTTGAAAATACGCAAATAGCATTAACGTATTTTTCATATCAAGCATAGGCCCAAACACAAGAAATGCGAGAAGTGCCTTTATCGAGAAAACATGTCCAAAAGACGCAGCTATAAAAGCATCGGCTGCAGAGCAAATTGATAAAACATAACCAAACCCCATCATAATAATGGGAGCAATTACTTCGTTATGTGCTACTGCATCCAGTACATTCCGATCAAAAAACGTTTGAAATACACTTGCTAAAAAAGCACCAATCAATAAATACTTACCAGTATCAAAAAACTCATCTACAGTGTGATTCATAACATCTTTCCAACTCTTTTTTTTGCTTATTTGAACTGAAACCTCTACGTCTTTTAAAACATTTCTTTCGCGATAGCAATAATACACAATTAGACCTATGAATAGAGCAACTAGAATTGTTATCCCAAAGCGTGCATATACAACGTAATCATTTTTTGGAAACGCATATACAGTAGATAAAAGAACAACTGGATTCATAATGGGTGCACTCAATAAAATAACAATGCCTACATGAAGTGGTAGCCCCTTTTGAATGAGCCTTCTTACAATTGGTATAATGACACATTCACACATTGGAAAAAGAACTCCCACAAATACTGCTGGAATCATTGCAACAATTGGAGATTTCGGCATTACTTTTTGAATCATATCTTCCGTCACAAACACTTGAATACATGAAGAAACAATTACCCCTAATAAAATAAAAGGTATTGCTTCAAAAATGATACTTAAAAATACCGTATTCACATTCAGCCATTCCTGCGGTATATTTGTGTGCAAATTTACTAGACTTGTAAAATCTACAAAAAATAATAAAAAGAGAAACATAGCGATAAGAGCTATGCCTACTAATTCTTTTGAAACTCTATTAAAGACCAAGCTTCTCGCCTCCATTTTATTTACATGTAAACATGTGCTTGTCCAAATGCTTCATACTACAGCACAAATTTTATAGTCTATTTCTATTCTTAAATCGTAATCATTATGATTTATTATTGATTTTTCTTTTCCTATCGTTTAATATAAAACGTAATCATTACGATTTAAAGGAGAGATCATTTCATGAAAAAAGTACCTATCACTGTATTAAGTGGTTTTTTAGGATCTGGAAAAACTACCTTACTACATCACATTTTGACTAATAAGAATAACTTAAAAGTAGCTGTTATCGTTAATGATATGAGCGAAGTAAACATTGATGCATCTCTTATAAAAAAGGGTGGTTTTTCACGTACGGAGGAAAAACTAGTAGAGATTCAAAATGGCTGTATTTGTTGTACACTACGAGAAGATTTAATGATAGAAGTGAATCGTCTTGTGGAAAATGGTGATATTGACTATATTATTATTGAATCTTCTGGTATAAGTGAGCCTATTCCAGTTGCTCAAACGTTTACTTATACAGACGAAGTCCTTAACATTGATTTAACGAAAAATTGTCGCCTCGATACGATGGTTACAGTTGTAGATGCAAATAGATTTTGGGATGATTTTGCAGATGGAGAAAGTTTATTAGACCGAAAACAAGCCATCGATGAGAATGATACCCGAGAAGTTATTGATTTATTAATAGATCAAATTGAATTTGCAAACGTAATTATTCTTAATAAGATAGATTTGCTAGAAAAAGAAGATGTGATAGAGCTTCATCATTTACTAAAAAAATTAAATCCTAATGCAAAAGTTCTTGAATCTTCGTTTAGCAAAGTACCATTACAAGAAATTTTAAACACAAATCTATTTAATTATGAAGAAGCCAGTCAATCGGCCGGCTGGATACAAGAATTAAATAGTGACCATCATACACCAGAAACGGAAGAATACGGTATCAATTCCTTTGTTTACCGCCGCAAATATCCTTTCCATCCCGAGCGCCTTATGAATTGGCTAGAAAGATGGCCTTTAGATGTTGTAAGAGCGAAAGGATTCTTCTGGCTGGCATCTCGTAATAATATGATAGGGCTTCTATCTCAAGCAGGTTCCTCTATTACAATTCAAGGAGCCGGTGAGTGGATAGCGGCATTACCTGAAACTGAAAGAAATCAAATGATTACAGAAGAACCAGAAGTATTGAAAAACTGGGATAAACAATATGGAGATCGAATAACCGAACTCGTATTTATTGGAATTGATATGAACCGTTCGTTAATTGAACAATCATTAGATGATTGTCTATTAACAGAAAAAGAAATGCAACAAAACTGGAATACATTTATTGATCCTATCCCGGCTTTTACTTATACTTCATAACAATTAATAAAAGGCTTCAGTAGAATGAAGCCTTTTTACTTTATAGTACTCTTATTTAATAAGTTTGCTTTAATTATGAATACAATTGTACCTAAAACAATTAATATAGCATATACGATACCAACTAAATTACCTATTTTTTCCAAGTCAAGCGGTAATATTATAGTAGCAACTCCAACTATATAAGAAAATGCTCCTGAAAGCTTCGCTAATTTATTTTTATCTCCAACAAACGTTTCTTCTTGATATCCTGCTAACAAAAACAACCTCTTTTTCACATGTATTTGATACCCTAAAAAAATGATAAGTAACCCTACAAATAAACAAACTAAAAATCCAGCTAACATATACTCCCCCTCCTCTACAATATTTTACTATACATAAAAAACAAATTAGAAATTTCAGTTTATTAATGAGTCATTCTGTGATATATTGCATATTGTATTCAATTTGTATTTTTAGAAAGGAGAATTTTAGATCATATGGATTCAAATCGATTAAAAGGAATTATAATGGTCATAATCGGTGCTTGTTTATGGGGCTTGTCTGGTACAGCTGCACAACAACTTTTTCAATATGACAATGTTTCAACCGAATGGTTAGTTACGATCCGTTTACTTATATCTGGAATTATTTTGCTCATTATTTCCTCATTCGGAACGAGAAAAAAAGAGATATTTAGCATTTGGAAACAAAAATCTGATGCTATTAAAATGATTTTGTTTGGTCTATTCGGTATGCTTGCTGTACAGTATACGTATTTCGCTTCAATTAAAGAAGGAAATGCTGCCGTCGCAACATTATTGCAATATTTAGCTCCTATATTCATCACTGTATACTTACTTTTCCAATGGAACGTTCGTCCATCAAAAATTGATTTCATTTCAATTACCCTTTCATTAGTAGGCACTTTTCTCTTACTAACAAACGGGTCTGTTCATAACTTGGCTGTTTCTACACCAGCTATTATTTGGGGTATTTTATCTGGATTATCTCTCGCTTTTTATAGTTTATATTCAAAGGAATTGTTAGAAAAGTGGTCTTCCTCCGTTATCGTTGGATGGGGCATGATTATTGGGGGTATTGGTGTAACGATTGTACACTTTATTTCTACAAACGAATTCATTTTATTATCAACTATGAAATATGTAAAACTAAGTACCCTACCGCTCATCACATTTGTCGTCATTTTCGGAACACTTATTGCCTTTTATTTATACTTAGACAGCATACGATACCTGACTCCGAAAGAAACAACATTATTTGGTTGCACAGAACCACTCGCAGCTATTATTTCTTCTGTACTTATATTGCACGTGCCATTTCAATCTTTTCAATTATTAGGCGCTTTTTGTGTCATTGTAATGGTGCTCATCTTAAGCCAAAAGCCGGATGAAGGGAAACAAAAATTAAAGCTTGTTCATACAAAAAAGGAAAATATACAATGAAAGGATTGAATTCACTATGCCTGTCCCTCAAAATTATAAAAAACCAGGAAGAATTTCAGCAAAATCACTCGTTTTAAATCAACTACAAAATTGGATTATTGAAGGTGTACTGAAGCCCAATGAAAAAATTAATGATGGTGAATTGGCTGAGGCACTAGGAGTAAGCAGAACACCTGTAAGAGAAGCACTTCAAATATTAGAGCTTTCTGGATTAGTGGAAATGGTACCAGGGCAAAAAACGAAAATTGCTCCTATTAAGTTAGACGACGTATCTATCATTTATGAAACGATGGCTGGTCTTCACTCTATTATAGGAAAGCAAGCTCTTCAAAACATTACAGACGCTGATATTCAACTACTTTCTGAAATAAATAATCATTTTCAGCACTCTATAGAGAAAAAAAACGCAAAACAAGCTTTAGAATTAGATATACAATTCCACAATACAATTTCTTCTATTGCTAAAAACCAATATATTGAACCCTTTCTAGAAAATATGCAACTTCACGTTTTACGTCTTGAATATTTATTTTTCCAAAACTTTGTTCCAGCAAGTCAATCTATTGAAGAACATCACTCTATCATTCAAGCATTACAGAAGCAGGACGAAAAACAAATGGAACAAATAATGACCCAAAACTGGCTCCGTCCCATGAAAGAAATACAAAAAATAATTTCTACGAAGTAAAAAAAGAGCTGGTTACACAAAATCGTAACCAGCTCTCCTTTTACTAATCTATATAGCTACGCCTGAATATTCGCATAATCTTCCATATCTTCGTACTCTTTTTCCAATTCCTCTAAAGACAGCTCGTATAATTGTCGGTCGCGAATCTTAAACACACCTGCTCCAATTAACTCATCAATTAAATGCCTCTTACGATTTTCAACAGCAAAACGGAGTTGACTACTCATCTTTTAAAAAACTCCTTTCTACGATCATTGAAAATGATAATCTCTATCAATTACCACTTTTGATTATAAAAGATGACTCTTTATAAGTAAAGTAATTTCATGAAATATTTACCTTGCAAAGTACTTGTGGCCACATTATATATATGTATGCCGTGCGAAAAATGTTATGACACTTTTTCTTATCCTTTTTCTTTCATACTTTGCAAGTTGTCTCATCATGATTAAATTCACCATCTATTTCTACTTGAATGGTGACATGTTCTACATGAAATTTCTCCTTTAATACATACGTAGCCTCTTTTAATACACTTTGCGTTTCATTCCCTTTAATAATAAGATGACATGTTAATACTTGAAAATCTGATGTGACAGACCATATGTGCAAATCATGAACTTCTTTGACAATCGGAATATTTAATAACGTACTTTTTACCTCTTCAACATTTATGTGCTGTGGTGCACCTTCCATTAATATATGAACCGTATCACGTGTTACACGCCATCCACTAATAATGACTAAAATAGACACAAGAATACTAGCAATCGCATCTGCAGCAGTCCATCCGAAAAATTTAATAAGTAACGCAGCAATAATCGCTCCGACGGAACCCAATAGATCGCCTAGTACGTGCAGGAAAGCACTTCTTAAATTCAAATTACCTTTCACATCTCCGCCTCTCATTAATATCCAAGCTGATAAAATATTAATAAGCAGACCAAGGACTGCAATAATGAGCATCCCATTACTAGCAATCTCAACTGGTTCTTTAAAACGACGGATTGCTTCAATAAAAATGTATACCGAAATGACAATAAGAACGACACCGTTACATAATGCTGCTAACATTTCGACTCGCTTATACCCGTATGTTTTCGCAGTTGTTGCTGTTTTTTCTCCGAGTTTAAACGCAAGTAAACTTAAAGCTAAAGATACTGCATCACTTAGCATATGCCCCGCGTCAGATAGTAGTGCTAAGCTATTTGTTACAAATCCACCAACAACTTCTGCAATCATAAAACTTGTTGTTAGTAGGAAGGCAATTAGTAACGCCTTTTTATTTTTTGAATGACCATGATCATGTGAATGTCCCATACTTATACTCCTTTAAGTACAATATCTGTATGTTAGTATGAAACAAACTCCCCATCTTTATCCCGAATTGACTGATTGTAAACGCCCGCTTCCTCTGTATACACACTTCGCTATTTTTTAAACAATCCCTTTTTCTCAAATAAAACAAGACTACTTCTTTTTTATTTTCATATTGTTTACTAATGAAAGAATTTTTAAGGAGGTTACTTAAATGAAACGTTTATTTCTCTGTATGGAACGTGAACTTGTTGTAGTGAAAGAACACAATGATAACTATGAAACGACTTATCACTTACAAAATATGCAACCTACCTGTATCGCTGTTGATCCATTTCAAAAGAATCGTGTATATTGCGGAACATTTGGACGAGGTCTATGGTTAAGTGACGATAGTGGGGATTCATGGAGACCAATTGGAGATTCTTATCGTTACTTTGATTTCCCTAAAGAGGATGGTATTTTGCACTCCTCTATCACTTCCATAACAATAAGCTCAAATGAACAAGTTAACGGATATGGGGTCGTTTATGTCGGCACAGAACCGAGCGCTTTATTTCGCTCTGAAAATGGTGGTGAAACGTGGACTGAACTTAAAAATATGAAATCATTATTATCTTCTTATACATGGGCTTTCCCGCCTAGACCTTTTACCCATCACGTACGCTGGATTACAGTTGATCCAAACAACCCTAATACAATACACGTTTCAATCGAAGCTGGTGCTGTTATTCAAAGTAATGATAAAGGGCATACATGGATTGATAAAAAATTCGGTGCTCCTATCGATGCTCATCAATTACTTATGCACCCTGAAGCACCAAATCGCCTTTATGCATCATGTGGTGACGGATTTATGGGCGGACCTGATCGTGCTTATCTTGAGAGTTATAACAATGGCAACAGCTGGATCTCATGTAGTGCAGGACTTGAACATCATTATTTATACAGCATGGCTATTGATCCAACTGATTGTGATACGATTCTCGTTTCTGCCGCGCCAAGTGCTGATCTCGCTCATCATCGTATCCCTTATGAGTCTTATATTTATCGAAAAACGAAAGATACTCCTTTCCAGCAAGTACAACAAGGACTACCATCTGCAATCGGTACAGTCATTTCGATGTTTGCTACAAACGGAGCCGAACCACATACGTTTTACACGTTAAATAACAATGGCGTCTTTCAATCCAATGATAGCGGCGAATCGTGGGAACAACTAAACATTCCGTGGAAAGATGAGTATAAAACGCAGCATCCGCATGCACTATTCGTCACTAGTTCTTAACGAAAAAAGACTGCCTAAATGATTTTAGGCAGTCTCTCTTTTATTTCTTTAAATCAATGACAATATCATCTAACACAATATCTTTGCTCTTCGCTTCTTTTTTCGGCACTTCTATTTTCTTCTCTTTCCCATTCACATACTCTACTCCACCATGATTTTCAGGTGTATGTACTCGCAAGTGCACGCGAGGTGTAACGATAAGCTTTGTTGCATTTTCGTTTAGTTTTTGGAAGGTGGCACTCCAATGGATATTGTAAGGATCGTTGCCACTTCCCCCATTTCCTTCACCGGAATAAATATTCCCTAAATCATCCTTAACCGTCAATTCAACATCTACACTATCCCATTCTTTCCTCGCGCCCTTAGAAACCTCTTGATTGTAATAAAGAATAAATGAAACTGGCGATATTGCGACCTTTTCCATATTTGCTTTTATACCTTCTTTTTCTGAACTCCCACCAATTGTTCTCTCTTTACTATCCACTGATTTTACAGTTAACGCGAAATTCCAATTACCTTGTATTGATTTTTTCCTATCTGGCATCTCTATTCTCTCTATATTCCATCTAAAGTTTACTTTGTCCTTTTTATTGCTATCATGATGCGTCGTTGTTACCATACCTACATACTTTTTTTCAGTAACTTTAGTCATTTTACCACTGCCTGAACTACCATGAGCGTCCATTATATCCAATCCACCTAATATGATAGGATCCTCCCCTAAGTCCTGCTCACTTTCCAGTGAATACGTTATAGATAATGTTCTGCCATCAGAAATTACATCATTAATTGTAACCTTAACCCCATTACTCTCTTTTGTCATATTCAACTCAGTCGAAAATTCCTTATAATTTTCATATAATCCCGTTCTACCATTATCTAAAAATCGGAATATGTCACCTACAATTGGCAATCCCCCGGCATATGTAGGAAAACCGATACCAAGAGTTGCAACCGATAACCCTACTAAAATTGATGCAGCAGCGACACCTTTTTTCCAACTTTTCATCTTTTTCTTCGTACGTATCGATTGTTTTACATTTCGTTTTACTTTTTCCTTTTCAATTTCAGAAGCCTCAATTTCTTCTAGTTCTTTTTCATCTATATCAATATCATTTAATAGTTCATAAATGTCTTTCATATTGCACTACCTCCAAAACTAATATTCGTAGCATTTTGTTGTAGTTTCTTTTTCCCCCGGTACACTCGATTATCAATTGCTGCCCGAGTTAATCTTAACTTGTCACCTATTTCCTCTGTCTTCATACCAAGTAAATATTTCATAATGAACACCTTTTGATCTAGCGGTTCTAATTGATTAATGAGCTTCAATAATTCTTCCCTATCTTCCATAACGATTAATTCGTCTTCTGCTGATTTTTCTGTACTGATATGAAACTCATCTGAAATGATTTCTACTGTTTTAGTCGATTTCCGGTAATAATCAATTGCTTTAAACTTTGCAATCGCTGCAATCCACTTTTTAAAATCACTCGGCTCTCCATGAAATTTATTTGCGTTATTCCAAATGGAAAAAAATATATCGTTTATACATTCCTCTATGAGTCCATCATTTTGAATGGGAAGTAGAACTTTATGCGTGATCCCCTTTATGAGTGGTAAGTATGTATCGACAACGAATTCTAACGCGTCTTCTTTTTGCCGCTGTAATCTTTTTATAAAATTTTTCTCATTTGATTTCATGTAGCGATTCCCCTTATTGTTTTGTAAAAGCTTTTACACCCTATATAACGTCTGAGAAAATTTTTTCTCTCATCTTTTTTATTTTTTGTATGGAATGGAATACTTTCCCTTAGCCATTTTCTCACATAACTATGCATTCAAAGAAAACTTTCTCAAGTCTGTAATTTAATTCATGTAGTACACTATTTATATAGTCACTCTTTAATTTAGTGTACATTTTATTTCATTAATCTATTTTAAAAATTAGGAGATGAGATGTGTATGTGTGGAATTACAGGTTGGGTAGATTGGAAAGAAGACCTTTCAAATCAACATGTTATTTTAAAAAAGATGGCAAATAGTATTCAGCATCGTGGTCCGGATGCTGAAGGATTTTGGTTTTCACCTCATGCGGCCTTTGCACACCGGCGTTTAATTGTAATTGATCCAGAAGGCGGGACACAGCCTAAGACATTTCGTGCTGGTGATTATACGTATGCTCTTACTTATAATGGAGAAATTTATAATTTCCGTGAACTGAGAGAGCAGCTTCAAAAATGTGGGCATGCATTTGAAACCCATTCAGATACAGAAGTATTACTACATGCTTATTTAGAATGGAAAGAAGACTGCGTACGACATTTAAACGGAATTTTCGCTTTTGCCTTATGGGATGATCAGAAGCAACAATTGTTTTTAGCACGAGATCATTTAGGTGTAAAACCACTCTTTTTTACAGAAAGAAATGGCAGTATTATTTTCGGCTCTGAAATTAAAGCATTATTAGCGCATCCATCTGTCCCTGCTGAAATTGATGCGAATGGAATAAATGAAATATTTGGATTAGGCTTATTTCGCACTCCAGGATGTGGCGTCTTTAAACATATTCAAGAAGTACGTGCTGGACATTCTATAACATTTACACGTCATAAAAAAGTAGTTACTCAGTATTGGAATTTAGAAAGTAAGTTCCATACAGACTCTATAGAAGATACATCTTCGCATATTTTATCTATTTTACAAGATACAGTAAAAAGACAATTAATTGCCGATGTTCCTCTCGTTTGTATGTTATCAGGCGGATTAGACTCTAGCGGTATTACTGCACTTGCGGGTAAAGAATTTGCTGCTGAAAATAAAACACTTCATACGTATTCTGTTGACTTTGTAAATAGCGCAAAAGATTTCGAACTGACATTTGCTCGCACTGGTTTAGACGCTCCTTGGGTAAAACGCGTTTCTGAACATGTCGGGACAGCGCATCATGATATTATTGTGAATGCTGAAGAATTAGCAAATCACTTATTTGTTCCCCTTCATGCAAAAGATTTACCGAGTGCTGGTGAAATGGAAACTTCACTATATTTACTATTTTGCGAAATGAAAAAAGATGCGACCGTAGCTTTATCCGGCGAATCGGCTGATGAAGTATTCGGTGGATATCCTTGGTTTCATCAAGAAGAACTACTATATGTAGATAAGTTTCCTTGGCTAACAAATTGGAAAAATACATCTCCTCTTCTACTAAATGAAGTAAGTAACCAATGTAATCTAGAAGACTATATTGATACGCGATTCCAAGAAGCGATACTTGAAGTACCTACTCTTGAAGGCGAAAGTAAAAAATCCGCGAAACAACGTCAAATGTTTTATTTATTTTTAACAAGATTCCTTCCTTTCTTACTTGACCGTAAAGATCGTATGAGTATGGCTGTTGGATTTGAAGTTCGTGTACCGTTTTGCGATTATAGATTAGTTGAATATTTATGGAATGTTCCTTTCAACATAAAAAGTATTGATAATATTGAAAAAGGCATTTTACGTAGAGCACTACAACCAGCTTTACCTGACGATGTACGCAATAGAAGAAAAAGCGCTTATCCAACTTCACAAGATCCACACTACTTACAAACAATCCGTAATTTAACACTTGATATGTGTAACAATAAAAACAATCCTATTTTCTCACTTATTAACCATTCCATCTTACTTTCAATTGCTGATCAAAGTAATAAAGTGATTAACAATTTTGAAGCAAGAAGTGCCATGGAGTATATGCTACAAGTAAATGAATGGTTGAAAACATATCACATCCATATTGCTTAACAAAAAGGAGTTCAAGGATAAAAACCTTGAACTCCTTTTATATTAATTAGCACATTGTTTATTATCAGTATCAATAGACCATCCAATAATCGTGGCACAGTCTCTACCTTTCCACTGCAGTACATTTGTTAATACGGGCTCAATCTGCAAGCTATTTCCGTCGTGTAATATTTCTACTAAAGATTGATCATCATCAAACCTTCGTTTGTCACACTCTAAAATACCGTCCGTTGCCATTACAATGTGATTCATTCCTTTTTCTAATCCTCTTACACCTGACGTAAAACAAGGTGTATTTGCTGCAAAAATATTTTTCCTGCCAATATATTCGTAATTTTTCCGTTTATTTAATCGTCCTTTTCCATTTTTCGTTTTCTCAGAATGGAATAAATACGCGAAACAATCACCAACTGATAACCAATATAAAAATTCGCCTTTTCGTAAACAAATTAAGCAAGCGAGTTCCTCATCATCTTGATCACACTTTTTAATAAATAACTCATCTGTAAATAACGCTAATAAGTACATATGTGTATGATGAAAAGCTAAATGTATTGGATAGGAAAATAACTCTTTTAATTTCTCTTTTCTTTCTGAAATCGCTTCTATTATATAATCAATATTTTTTGTTTTGTGGTGTGTATCAAAAATCATAACAAATTCAAATTGTAATTCAGGGTCCCACCAAGCAAGTACCGCATCTCCTCGTTCATATGCATCACTTTCTTGATTTCCCCCATATACGCCGACTGAAAGAGGACCACATTTTTCAACATGTATTTCATCTACATACATCTGTTCATGACTCATCCATTTGAATGTATTCACAACTATCATCCTCTCTCTTGCTAAATGTATACCTTTACACATAGATTACCTTATATTTCAATAAAAATAAACTTTTTCAACATTTTTTATCCAAATAAAAGGATTTTATTTCTAAAACAACGAATATATCTTACTATACGATATAAAAAAAGGGGATTTATTATTATGAACAACATTAATCAACATTGGGAGAGCATTTATTATCACTTACGATACGAATACGAGGACAATCTTTCCCACCAAGCAATTCGTATTTTACAAATCGTTTCTCGTGAGAAAGATATAACAATTGGAAAAGTCGCTACTGAGCTTAGCCTTTCTCATAACACAGCATCTGAACATATAAAGCGCCTTATTCAAAAGGGGTTCATCGTTAAAGAGAGAAATAAAAAAGATGAAAGAGTGGTAAACCTTACATTAACAATTGAAGGAATTGAAGTATTAGAAAAACATACTTTACTAGATAAAGAAAAGATAAAAATATTAGAATCACAGTTATCAAAAGAAGAACTACAATTAATTGAAAAAGCATTTTCGTTATTAGCGAAGGAGGCAAAATATGCATTTCCTCGTTAAAGTAATCGTTTCGGCACTTATTATCGGCGTTATCACTGAAGTCGCCAAACATTATAGTACGATAGGTGGCTTTATTGCTGCTCTTCCTCTCGTAAGTTTACTTAGTCTATTTTGGATTTCATTCGAAGGCGGGAATAAACAAGAATTGAGTCAATTTGCTTTAGGAGTATTATATGGATTCCCCGCATCAGCACTACTATTATTTATCGTCTATATTGGTTTAAAAAATTCATTTACACTTAGTACATCTGTCCTACTCGGTATAGGTGTTTGGTGTATCGTTTTTGCTTTTCAAAAATTATTTCAAGCTTAGGGGGAATTAACATTCATAAATTTGTAGAAATAATGGGGCAAAATATAGAAGTACATATAAAAGGAGGTGGTAAACAAACTGTAGTCATTCAAACCGGAATGAGTTGCTCATTTTATGATTGGCTTCCTATTATAAAAAAGCTTTCACAGCACTTTACAGTCGTTTCATACCATCGCCCAGGTTACGGGAAAAGTGAGCTAGGAAATCAACCACGTACAATAAGGCAAGTTACAAAAGAGCTGCATATGTTACTAAACAAACTAGCTATTCAAGAGCCATTTATTCTAATCGGTCATTCCTATGGAGGATTATGTGCACAACATTTTGCGATGTTACATGAAGATAAGCTGCAAGCACTTATTTTAGTTGATTCTACTTCGATGAACTTACACCGTTTAGATGAACTTCATTTACCAATTTCTGATCAAACTGACTCGGATGATATATGGCTTGAAAAATATAATACATACTCCAAAATGGATGTAGACACACTTTATAATGAACTAAAACCTATTCTCACCGATCAATCAAAACAGCAAATTGGATTCTCTACCTCGCCTTCATTATATAAAGCGACAGCTTCTGAACTATCGGAGTGGAAAAACTGTGCTCTCTCACTAAAAGAGCTATGTAAAACATTAGAAATACCATTAATCGTTATCGGTAGAGACCCTCAATATTCTATTACTCAATTGACTAATGGTGGCATGCCAAAAGAGGAAGCAACACAACTTGAAGCAATGTGGCAAGAACTGATCCATGAACAATTACAACTCTCAATACATAGCCAATATATACTTGCCGAACATGCTGGTCACGGAATCGAAATTGATCGGCCTGATATTATTATTGGGGCTGTTCAATCTCTATAAATAAAAAAAGGAAGCAACTAAAGTTGCTTCCTTACTTATCTATTCATAATCTTCTTCATCATCGATTTCTTCGTAATAAGCATTCCCATTACTTACATAAATAGGGCCATTCGCAACATCAATACGTAATACCCATGCCCATGGCACAGCTAAACGCTTATGTATTGCTCGCCAAAAGCTCATTGATTTTCTTTCGTACTCCTGGAACTCCTGAAGTAACTCTTTATAGGAGGAACCGTCTAACTGAATATTTGCTTCTAGCAAACGAGAATGGGCATAGTACTGCAGCTCTAGTTCAGCAGCAATTTCCATTTCTTCTTCTGTTGCCATACCAATAATTGTTCCATCTGCTGGTGCAATTTCATATACGTTGTGAACTTCAATAAGCCCTTCTTTCTCTTTCTCAAACATGTAAACAGCCTCCTTTAACATATAATTTTTATGTTACAAAGTCATACTTCTACAATAACTTCTCTCTTTCCTCTTTTTTTGATAAACTTTTACAAAATATTTAACCGATGGCCTGTTTTCTCTATTCTTTCAGCAGAAATGAAACGATTTTTATCAAAATTTAATTTATACACATCAGGCATATGAAGTGTTTTCCAAAACTCCAAATCATATTTCGAATTAAAATAATTCATTAGTAATACCATAATATTTCCATGCGTACCTATTACAATATTCTTACCTTCATATTTTTTTAATATATTTTGTATACATATTACAGCGCGCTTTTGTGCTACAGTATTCGATTCTCCGCCTTCGTATGCAAAACTCCAATCTTTCCACACATTCTGCATAGCATCATTAAAATTTGATACTGGCTCTGTGCTCAATAATCTTTCACGCAAATCTTCTTCAGTTTGTATTGATAATTTATATGTATTCGCAATTCCTTGTACAGTTTGGATTGCTCTTTTGTAAGGACTAGAAATAACAACATCAATATGTTTATCTTTTAATAAATGCGATACATTTTCTGCATCACAGTGCCCTTTTTCAGATAAAGGTCGTTCCCGTTCTTCTTTTGTATATGTAGAATGGGCATGGCGAACGAAATATATTGTTGTCATTTTTTAACCTCCAATCTTATTTTCCATCTATATTCAATAATAAGATTGGAAAATCCTATATTACAAAAGAGCACTTTTCATAAGTGCCCCTTTGTTTACATAATAAAATTATTTCATTATAATTT
>NZ_JBEUTW010000128.1:0-3303 GCF_040492675.1 Bacillus sp. AP50 | reverse complement strand
CTATATTAGTGGTGATATAAAATCAGAGAGGTTAGTTCAAGCTGAAGTAATGTTAGAACGTATGCCAAATGAAGAAAAAGAATTTGGTAAATGGTTTATACAACAGTTAAAAAATATAAAACATATTTCCGTCGATGAAAAAGTGCATGATGGTCAAATGATTTTGAATAATGAATGTCAAATAGTAGCGACGCCAGGACATACTTCGGGGCATATTTCATTATATTTTCCGAATTTAGATTGTGTAATTACGGGAGATGCGGCTGTTCAAGAGAATAGTGAGTTAGTAATAGCTAATCCGAATTTTTGTTTAGATATAGAAAAAGCGAAACAGTCTTTAAATAGGATTAAAAGTTTTAAAGCAGCAGAGTATTATTGCTATCATGGAGGAAAGCTTACTGTATAAACTAATGAAAACCGGTCTTTCCTAAATCGAAAAGATCGGTTTTTTAGTTCATATATTTTGCGATTTCAACCAAATCAGTAACATTATATTTCGGTAAAATTGAAATATATATGTAAAGAAGAATATATATAATTTGAGCAAGGGTATAGGGGGGAGAAGATGGGTTCGTTATTTGCTGTAATAGCAAAATTAAGAAGTTCATTTTGTCTTCTACTAACATGGAAGCATTAATAAAATCTGAGAAAAAGCAAAAAGAATTTGTTCATCTAGTACAGGATGAATATAAAAAAAGAAGATAAGAATTTTTTTATTTTTCATATTTGGCGAAACAAATGGTACAATGAAAGCTAATGTGAAAAATAAGGAAAAGAAGTGGTCTATTTGAAAAACTTTTTAGAATTAGGAATTAGTGAAACTTTTAATCATACATTACGTGAAAATGGAATTACAGAAGCAACACCAATTCAAGAGAAGGCAATTCCTGTTATTATGTCAGGTAAAGATATTATTGGGCAGGCGAAAACAGGAACGGGTAAAACGTTAGCATTCGTGTTACCGATTTTAGAAAAAATCGATCCAGAGTCTAGTGATGTTCAGGCCTTAATTGTTGCACCAACAAGGGAACTAGCTCTGCAAATTACAACTGAAATTAAAAAAATGCTTGTTCAAAGAGAAGATATTAATGTACTAGCGATTTATGGTGGGCAAGATGTAGCACAACAATTGAGAAAATTAAAAGGTAATACACATATTGTTGTTGCAACACCAGGACGATTATTAGATCATATACGACGTGAAACAATTGATTTAAGTAATCTTTCAACGATTGTACTAGATGAAGCGGATCAAATGCTTTATTTCGGTTTCTTATATGATATTGAAGATATTTTAGATGAGACACCAGGTAGTAAACAAACGATGTTATTCTCAGCAACGATGCCAAAAGATATTAAAAAATTAGCGAAACGTTATATGGATGAGCCGCAAATGATTCAAGTACAAAGTGAAGAAGTAACGGTTGATACAATTGAGCAGCGTGTCATTGAGACGACAGACCGTGCAAAGCCAGATGCACTTCGTTTTGTTATGGATCGTGATCAGCCATTTTTAGCTGTTATTTTCTGTCGTACAAAGGTTAGAGCAAGTAAGCTTTATGATAATTTAAAAGGATTAGGTTATAATTGTGCTGAACTTCATGGTGATATACCTCAAGCGAAACGTGAAAGAGTTATGAAGAGTTTCCGCGAAGCTAAAATTCAGTACTTAATCGCAACGGATGTAGCAGCTCGTGGACTTGATGTAGATGGTGTAACGCACGTATTTAACTTTGACATCCCTGAAGATGTAGAAAGTTATATTCACCGTATTGGCCGAACAGGACGTGCAGGTGGATCAGGTCTTGCAATTACGTTCGTTGCAGCGAAAGATGAAAAACATTTAGAAGAAATTGAAAAAACGCTTGGTGCACCAATACAAAGAGAAATAATCGAACAACCGAAGATAAAACGTGTAGATGAAAACGGAAAACCGGTACCAAAGCCAGCTCCGAAGAAATCAGGTCAAAATCGTCAAAGAGATAGCCGCGAAGGTTCAAGAAGTGAATCAAGACGTGATTCAAGAAATAGCTCAAGAAGTGATTCAAGAAATAGTTCTAGAAATGAAAATAACCGATCATTTAATAAGCCAAGTAATAAAAAAGGTAGTACAAAGCAAGGTCAGCAAAGACGTGGCCGTTAAATAGTTATAATTGTAAAAGAGTCGCAAAATATTGTGGCTCTTTTTTGTTTGTATACAACAAGGATGATGGCAAGAAAAAAACAAAATTTCATTCACCGCATTTGAAATTTATAAAGGGAATTTTATAGTCCAAAACCATTAGTGCAAGGGTATTACTATCATTCAGCAGAACACTTTGGTTAAAAGAAAAGGTATTGAAGCGAGCGAGTATTTTCATTATACATTCCGCAATTATTGAAATAGAACAAGAGAAGTTTATGAAGGATTAAACTCGTATTGGTGTACGATCGTTGGAAACTGGAAAACTAATTTGTTAGTTTTGATCGATGAGGAACTCGAGAAGCACCACTGCCATCCTTATGGGGAAATTGCTTACGACGACGATGAAGGTAATGTAGTGATAATATGCGAAATAAGAAAAAAGGACTAGCAGTCGTACCTGCCGTCCTTTAATAGGAGAAAAGTAATCTTGTTTAGAACTACGCATAAACAGAAAATCTGCTTGTAATTAGTTTTACCCTAAATATACGTGTCTATACAAAAAAGGGATAAGTAAAAGATACTTATCCCCGGAAGGGAAATCCCAAGCACCAAAATGGCTCGTATTGGTCTGCAGGTTCAAAAGTAGTATATGTAAAACGAAAAATCTCATACAAAAAGCAGACAACGATTTTGGTTGTCTGCCAGTGAGTTCAATGAGTTAGCTAATTGTGATAATTTGCATCCCCATTGCGAGAAGAGTGAAGCTGCTAGTTCGGCTTGAAAATAGTATGTATTTTTATTTGGAAAATATTCACGGGGTGAAGAAACGTGGAATGTTTGATAAAGGTGTTTGTGAAATTAATCAGCTAATTAGTAAAACAAAATAGTTATTTGGAAGAAAAGGAAAATGAATATGAGATGAATTGAAGCTGTTGAAAAATTACTTGAAGTGATGAAAGAATGCTTTTGGAACGGAACATCTTTAAAGGGTGAAGCTAATGATTTTAATATTGTATCTTGGCTGATTGAAGAAGCGACGCGTAAAACAAAATAAAGATTTCATTTTGTAGCAATGGAGAATAGATATGTGTACTTATTGGGGGAAAGTAGATAAAGAGTTCTTTAAGAGGCAAGAACCGGAACAAAATAAAAGAGCGGCTAGCAAAAGCTAACTGCTC
>NZ_JBEUTW010000127.1:0-26050 GCF_040492675.1 Bacillus sp. AP50 | reverse complement strand
CCTTTCTATGAATTAAGTTATATTTTACTACATGAGGTTTATTTTGGATATTATTAATAAATATGTATAAATTGATAGAGATGAGAAGTGATCATACGAATTAATAAAAGAGGTATCGTGAGGATACCTCTTTCTAATTCAAGAATGCCAACAAATTATTCATAATATGAAATAACATAGCTGGAATAATGGATTTTGTTTTTTTACATAAAATAGCCATTAATAATCCCATGAAGAAAGTAATGACCATTACGCCAAGTGAGTATGTATGAGCGATACCGAAGAAGAAGCTTGTTATAATCGCTGCAATCCAAAATGGAAAGCGTTCTGAGAAAAAGCGAAGTATAAAGCCACGGAAAATAAGCTCTTCAAAAATTGGTGTGAGTATTGCAAAGCCCAGAAGTAATAATATTTGATACTGCTTAAAGACATCTAAGTTTAGTGCGGAAGATTGCTGCTTTGTTGCGTCTTGGAACACATAATTTAACAAGATGTAATTGAGTAAAATGTTTATAGCGAAGAAAAGAAGTAAGTATACGTATGTACGCCATTCTCTCAGTGCTTTAAAGTTAAATGATTGTAGTAGTAATTTTTTTGCGGGTTCGAATTTAAAAATGAAGAATAACAACACGGCTAGCTGTAATACAATACTTGCAGTATTTACGATAGATTCATACAGGGCAATTTGTTTTTTATCTGTAAGACCGGCTGTATAAATTGTTAAGGGCATTGCGAGGAACACAGTAATAAGTCCGGTTCCGAAAAAAGCGAATACAACGGAGCTAATAAATTGTCCCCATGACATAGAGTATTTCTGTTCATTAGAAAGTTGTGTAGCGGGTTGCATATGTAGAATCACCTCTTTATATTTGTATATTTAATTATAAGGCATTTTGTTTTCAGGCGTAATATTTAAATATTACATAAAAAGGTGTATTTTCCATAAAATAATAAAAGAGGTATCACCCTGTAGTGATGCCTCTTTCTCATTGATAACTATGTTCTGTCTTGTTATTCAATTTTGCTTGCTCTATTTGCAATTCACGCTCTACCAATCGATCTAATTGCTGAATTGCTTTAAGTGCTTTTTCATAAGAAATTGTTCGATAATGATGCGCTCCGCCCGGTTCTTCATCTGCTTCGTCTGCCCATTTAATAATATTTTGAAGAGATGTTCTTTCAATTTCTTGTTCCACTAAGAAAGAATCTGTATGAAGAAGAATTGCAATAGAAATTTCTTTTGCTAGTTTTGGATGTTCTCCTAATCTAATAAGTAATTTATGTGCTCTTTCAGCACCTTTAATTGCATGGATATCATTCTTTTTATATAAGTCATAATCCCATTCGCCGCCTGTGTACCACGTATGATGTCCGATATCATGAAGGAAGCCAGCTTTTGTGGCAGCATCGACTGAGGCGTGATGCTTTTTGGCTAGGTGAAACGCATGGTAAGCGACAGCAATCGCGTGGACCATTCCAGAACGGTTTACGTATTTTTGTGTAATGTGGTGTTTAAAAATTTGTTCAAGCGTAATACGGTGCATAAAACATTCACTCCTTTTATCTTATGGTGTATATGAAGAAAAATCGATCGGTTTAAATGTATTTTGAATATTGTACTCCATCATAGTTCGTTAGTAAAGTAGAAATGTTTAGGAGAAGAAAAAAAATTTCTGCAAAAAAATCACCTTAGCTTATGCAAAGGTGATTTTCAAATTGCTTATTTTTTTAATCCTTGCTCTAGTGTTTCTAACATTTCGTGCTTTTCATTTTCATCAGCGTTTTTCCAAATGACTTCAAATAAAACGCCAAGACCTGGAAGCATTTTTTCTTCACCGCTTTGAATTGCATCGACGATTGTTTCTTGTAATTGATCTTGTGAATTTCCAGATACATTCGCTAATACAGCACCGCGTAAATTAAAACTCATTGCTTTCACCTCTTCTTCAGAATTGAAACTGACGTTAGTTTTTGTTCTTTTTTATGTAAATATGTATGAAAAATAGGCTATAATGATAAGACAAGAAGAGAGGGAAATACATATTATGAAAAACATTGATTCAGTACAAAATCCGCGTGTAAAGCAGTGGAAAAAGCTGCAAACGAAAAAAGAACGCGATAAAAAAGGTTTATTTTTTGTAGAAGGATTCCACTTAGTCGAGGAAGCTTTGAAGGCAGGAATTGTAACAGAACTTATCGTTTCAGATCAGACAGACCTTCCGAAAGATTGGACAGTTAATGATGTGGAAATGTATATTGTACCTGAGGCGATTGTCAAAATACTTCGTGAAACAGAAACGACACAAGGTGTATTTGCTGTTTGTGAGAAGCATGAGAAAGAAGTAGCTCTTACTGATGGGAAATTCCTTTTATTAGATGGCCTGCAAGACCCAGGTAATTTAGGAACAATTATTCGTACAGCTGATGCAGCTGGTATTCACGCCGTTGTGCTTGGAGAAGGTTGTGTTGATGTTTACAATAGTAAAGTACTCCGCTCTACACAAGGCTCTATTTTCCACTTACCAATTGTAAAAGGGAACTTAGAAGAATGGGTAGACAAGTTAAAAGAAAACAACGTTCCTGTATATGGAACAGCTCTTGAAAATGGAGTTCCGTATGGTGAAGTAACGCCGGCTGGCAGTTTTGCATTAATTGTAGGAAATGAAGGAAATGGCGTACGCCAAGAAATTCTTGCAAAAACGGATCAAAACTTGTATATTCCGATTTACGGCGGGGCAGAATCATTAAATGTTGCGGTTGCAGCAGGGATTTTAACGTATTATTTGCAAAGCCCGGTTGCGAACAAATAAAAAACTTCTTATAATAAGTTGAAGTACATTATATTAAAAGTTAAATAACGAAAAACGTTGATAGAGAAGAGTAACTTACAAAATCGCCATATAGGGAGAGAGTGCCGTAGACTGAAAGCATTCTTATGGTAGACGGAAGTGAATTCACCTCTGGAGTTGACGCCAGGACCATGTATATGTAAAGGCGTTCCGGTCAGAATTGATCGTTATAACTAATGAGTGGGCAGACTTGTTCTGTCAATTTAGGGTGGTACCGCGAATTTACCTCGTCCCTTTTTGGGAGCGAGGTTTTTTTATTTTTAAAATTAGGAGGGTTCCAAAATGGAAGCACGTTTAAAAGAGCTAAAGCAAAAAGCGTTAGAGCTTATTGAAGAAGCGAAAGAGCTAAAGGGCTTAAACGACGTACGCGTAGCGTATTTAGGAAAAAAAGGCCCAATTACAGAAGTATTACGCGGCATGGGAAAATTGTCAGCAGAAGAGCGTCCACGTATGGGAGCATTAGTAAATGAAGTGCGTGAAGCGATTCAAACGCGTTTAGATGACAAAATTAGTAACTTAGAAAAAGCAGTAATCGAAGCGAAATTAGCTACTGAAACAATCGATGTTACACTGCCAGGTCGTCCTGTTGAAACAGGTTGTCACCATCCGTTAACAGCTGTTGTTGAGCAAATTGAAGATGTATTCATCGGTATGGGTTATGAAGTAGCTGAAGGAACAGAAGTAGAAAAAGACTACTACAACTTCGAAGCACTAAACTTACCGAAAGATCACCCAGCGCGTGATATGCAAGATACATTCTACATTACAGAAGAAACGTTACTACGTACACATACATCTTCTGTGCAAGCACGTACGATGGAAAATAATAAAGAAAAAGGCCCAATCAAAATTATTTGTCCTGGTAAAGTGTATCGCCGTGATGACGACGATGCGACGCATTCACATCAGTTCATGCAAATTGAAGGTCTTGTAATTGATAAAAACATTCGTATGAGTGACTTAAAAGGTACACTGCAAGTATTCGTGAAAAAGATGTTCGGTGAAGATCGTGAAATCCGTCTTCGTCCAAGTTTCTTCCCATTCACAGAGCCATCTGTAGAGATGGATATTTCTTGTATGATGTGTCATGGCAAAGGTTGCGGCACTTGTAAAGGAACTGGCTGGATTGAAATTCTAGGCGCAGGTATGGTTCACCCGAACGTACTTGAAATGGCTGGTTATGATTCAAAAGAATATCAAGGTTTCGCATTCGGTATGGGCGCAGAGCGTATCGCAATGTTGAAATACGGAGTAGATGACATTCGTCATTTCTATACAAATGATGTACGTTTCTTACAACAATTCAAACGAGCGTAAGGGAAGGAGAGGATAAATATGTTCGTATCATATCGTTGGTTACAAGAGTATGTAGATATTAAAGATGTAACAGCACAAGAACTAGCAGACAAAATCACGAAAAGTGGTATTGAAGTAGAAGGCGTTGAAGTATTAAATAAAGGTGTAAAAGGTGTTGTAGTTGGTCACGTATTAGAATGTGAAAAACACCCAGAAGCTGATAAATTAAGCAAATGCTTAATCGATATCGGTGAAGAAGAGCCAGTTCAAATTATTTGTGGAGCTGCTAACATTGCAAAAGGTTTAAAAGTACCAGTTGCAAAAGTTGGTGCTGTACTTCCTGGTAACTTCAAAATTAAAAAAGCAAAACTACGTGGTGAAGCTTCTCACGGTATGGTTTGTGCTCTTCAAGAGCTTGGCATTGATGGAAAGTTAGTTTCAAAAGAATATGCAGATGGTATCTTCATCTTCCCAAGTGACGCTGAAGTTGGTGCAGATGCACTTGAAATTTTAAACTTACACGATGAAGTACTTGAGCTTGGTTTAACACCAAACCGTGCAGATTGCCTAAACATGTTAGGTGTTGCATATGAAGTAGCTGCTATTTATGGCCGCGAAGTAAAACTTCCAGCTATCGACTTACAAGAAACAGCAGAAAAAACTTCTGATTATATTTCTGTAAGTGTAGAAGCGAAAGAAGAAAACCCGTTATACATTGCAAAAATGGTTAAAAACGTAAAGATTGGTCCATCACCAATGTGGATGCAAACTCGTCTTATGGCAGCTGGCATTCGTCCAATTAGCAACGTAGTTGATATTACAAACTACATTTTAATGGAATACGGTCAACCGTTACATGCATTCGATTACGATAAATTAGGTTCAAAAGAAATCGTTGTTCGTCTTGCAAAAGAAGGCGAAAAAATTGAAACGTTAGATGATCAAGAGCGTACATTACAAAGCCACCATCTTGTAATTACAAACGGCACGAAAGCTTTAGCTGTTGCTGGTGTAATGGGCGGGGCGGATTCTGAAGTTACAAATGAGACAGTAAACGTTCTAATTGAGTCTGCATACTTTGCAGGTCAAACAGTACGTCGTACATCAAAAGACTTAGGTCTTCGTAGTGAATCAAGTGCACGTTTCGAAAAAGGAATCGATCCAACACGTATATTTGAAGCAATTCAACACGCAGCTGCTTTAATGGCGAAATATGCTGGCGGTGAAGCACTTGAAGGTGTAGTAGAAGCTGACAACTTACAAGTACAAGAGCGTACAGTATCTGTTACTGCTGAAAAAGTAAACCGTGTATTAGGTACAAATATTTCTGCGAGTGAAATGGGTACAATGTTCACAAACTTGAAATTCCCATTTACAGAAGTAGAAGGAACATTCCATGTAAATGTACCAGCACGTCGTCCTGATATTACAATTTCAGAAGACTTAGTAGAAGAAGTGGGCCGTCTATACGGTTATGACCACATTCCAGTTACATTACCTTCTGGAACGATGACTCGTGGTAAATTAACATCAGCACAAACGAAACGTCGTAAAGTACGCCGCTTCTTAGAGGGTGCTGGTTTATATGAAGCAATTACGTATTCATTAACAAGCGCTGACAAAGCGAAACAATATATGGTTGAGCCAAACGAAAAGGCGCCTGTAGGTCTTGCACTTCCAATGAGTGAAGAACGTAGCCAACTTCGTTTAAGCTTAGTACCGCAATTACTAGAAGCAGTTTCATACAATGTCGCTCGTAAAAACGACAGCGTTGCTTTATACGAAGTAGGTTCTATCTTCTTACCGACAGAAGAAGGAGAACTTCCGAAAGAAGAACAACATCTTGCAGGTGTTATGACAGGTCTTGCTCTTCACCATGCATGGCAAGGTGAGAAGAAAGTAGTAGACTTCTTCGTTGTGAAAGGTGTACTAGAAGGACTATTCGACGTGCTTGGCGTTTCAAATCAAATCACATATGCACCAGCAAAACGTGAAGGTATGCACCCAGGCCGTACAGCTGACATCGTATTAGATGGCGAAGTAATTGGTTTCATCGGTCAATTGCACCCAGAAGCAGAAAAACAATTAGATGTGAAAAATACATTCGTATTTGAATTATCTCTTGTAAAAGTATTCGGTGCAGACGCTGAGGAAACTTACTACTCAGCAATTCCACGTTTCCCATCTATGACACGTGACATGGCTGTTGTAGTAACAAAAGAAACAAAAGCTGGTGAAATGAAGCAAGTCATTGCTGAAGCTGGCGGAGAACTTCTGAAAGACGTAACACTATTCGACTTATACGAAGGTGAAAAAATGGAAGAAGGCAAGAAATCACTTGCATTCTCTATGACTTACTTCGATGCAGAACGTACATTAACAGACGAAGAAGTAACAGAAGCACATAACCGTGTACTAACAACGGTAGAAGAGAAATTCGGTGCGGAGTTACGTAAGTAATTAGAAAATTGCCGGATTCATTCCGGCAATTTTTTTATTGGATTGGTTGTCGGACACTGTCGGTAAGTCGATATATTACAAAAATCGCTCATATATTTTCCGACACCTTGCATCTTTCTCTCGAATGTAGTACATTAATTTTAGTTTAACAAAATGAAAGACGATGATAAGGAAAAGTAGTATATACTATAATCCAAAGCGAGTCAGGGACGGTGAGAGCCTGATGAGGCGGTATATGTGAAGAACACCTTGGAGTTGCTAACCGAAATTGAATTTTGTATTCAAGAGTAGACTTAGACGGGAATCCGGCCTGTTACAAACCGGGAAGTATGTATTACATACGAGTTAAAGTTGGTCTTTATGACAAATTGGGTGGTACCGCGAAGTTTAACCTTTCGTCCCTTTATGGATGAAAGGTTTTTTTGTATTTAAATATATGAGCAAAGGAGAATTTCACTATGGAAAACACATTAGTAAAAAGTCTGTATAGAGATACAGAAAAGTATGCAGATCAAACAGTACAAGTATCAGGGTGGATTCGTAACTTACGTGATTCAAAAGCATTTGGTTTCATCGAATTAAACGACGGTAGCTTCTTCAAAAGCGTTCAAATCGTTTTCGATACAGAGTTAGAGAACTTCAAAGAAATTGCAAAACTTCCACTTAGCTCTTCAGTTAAAGTAGAAGGTAAAGTAATTGCAACGCCGGGAGCGAAGCAACCATTTGAAATTAAAGCAGAAAAAATTGATATCGAGGGCTTATCAGATTCTGATTACCCACTTCAAAAGAAGCGTCATACGTTTGAATACTTACGTACAATCGCTCACTTACGTCCAAGAACAAATGCATTCTCTGCAACGTTCCGCGTACGTTCTATCGCAGCATTTGCGATTCACCAATTCTTCCAAGAGCGTGGATTCGTACATGTCCACACACCAATCATCACTGGTAGTGATACAGAAGGTGCTGGCGAAATGTTCCGCGTAACAACGCAAGATTTAAATAACCTACCAAAAGGTGAAGACGGAAAAGTTGATGAGTCAAAAGACTTCTTCGGTAAAGAAACAAACTTAACAGTAAGTGGACAGCTGAACGCTGAAGCTTATGCATTAGCATTCCGTGATGTATACACATTCGGACCTACATTCCGTGCAGAAAACTCAAACACAACTCGTCACGCTGCTGAGTTCTGGATGGTTGAGCCTGAGATTGCATTCGCTGAACTAGGTGACGTAATGAACCTTACAGAAGATATGCTGAAATATGCAATGAAATACGTATTAGAGCATGCACCAGAAGAAATGGAATTCTTCAACAGCTTCGTTGATAAAACAGTTCTAGAGCGCATGAACAACGTAATCAACTCTGACTTCGGTCGCATCACATATACAGAAGCAATTAAAGTGCTTCAAGAATCAGGTGCTGACTTCAAATACCCAGTAGAATGGGGAATTGACTTACAAACAGAGCACGAAAGATACTTATCAGAAGAAATCTTCAAACGCCCTGTATTCGTAACTGACTATCCGAAAGACATTAAAGCATTCTACATGCGTTTAAATGAAGACGGTAAAACAGTAGCTGCTACGGACCTTCTAGTTCCTGGTATCGGCGAATTAATCGGCGGAAGCCAACGTGAAGAAAGAATGGACGTTTTAGTAGACAGAATTAAAGAATTAGGTATGAACGAAGAGGACTACTGGTGGTACTTAGAACTTAGAAAATACGGCGGTACAAAACACGCTGGATTCGGTCTAGGTTTCGAGCGCTTCCTAATGTACATCACTGGTATGGCTAACATCCGTGACGTAATTCCATTCCCAAGAACTCCAGGTTCTTCTGAATTCTAAAATATGAAAAAAGGCGAGAGGATTTCCTCTCGCTTTTTATTTTACATATTGTATAGTTTATTCCCTCGTAGCAAAAAGTAACGCGAAGGGGTGAATATAAATGAGTAAAAAAGTGAAAAAAGATCATTCAAGATCGGGCCTAGGTTCTCCAGAAGTTGAAGGACAAGGAACGACGACACATGAAACAGGTTCTCATAAAGTATCTTCATCAAATAAGAAGCAGAAACGAAGCTAACATAACAAAGGAGAGTCTTAAGGGCTCTCCTTTGTTATGTGTTACATCTTATTATCGTTAATTTCTTTTGTAATCTTATTTATGTCTTTGTCTAATCGATCTAAATAGAAAAACCACAGTAAACTTATGAACACGTAATAGATGGCCATCACGCCAAGATTATCAGATATATTTTCGAATGTGGATTTAGTAGTGAAAAAAGCTCCCCAAATTATAGAAATAGTGAGGTAAGAAAGTGGGCCTACGAGGTGTACGAAAGCATATAGTACCTTTTTAACTTTTACAGCGTTCATATGAAAAACCTCCTTTTTCTAATCATACATTCAAGTTCTTCACAGAAGTGTTGTAGTTTTGCTGGATTATGTATTAACAAGCGTGCATCGTGTTTCCCGATAAATCTTCGAATCCGAAAGTTTAATAAGAAAGATCGACCATAACGCTCTATTAAATCGTTGAACGCTGGTTGTTCACTTAGTAGCTGAATGTTTTCTCTAATTTCGAACTGTCTTTCGTGTGGATCGCCTAGTAAAATATTTAGAATCATTTGTAGAAGTAGCAATGTAGATCTCCTCCTATGTTAGAATAATCTGTATATTATAATTATAACAAAACTATAAGGACAATAGTAGGATGAAACAAAAAACAGGAGTTTGTAGGCTCCTGTTTTTGTCGATACTATTTTAATAAGCGAAGCGCCTTCTCCGTATTAGCGAAATGCAGTTTCACAAACTCGGGTAATCGTTCTTTACCAAGCTTTTGAATTAATTTAGCAGCAGCGATATCAACTTGTTTACCAGCACCTTTCGGAAGTGGCATACCAGCTTTTTTACTTAGTTCGTCAAACTGTTTTACGAATGAGTAGCGAGCTAAAATAGAAGCAGCGGCTACTGCTAAATGGACGCTTTCACCTTTCGTAGCGAAATAAACATTTTCACGCTGTACCTGTTTTTGTTTTGCTAAATATTTGTAGTATGTATCAGGTTGTGTGAATTGGTCGATTAAGACGCCTTCAGGTTTTGTAGGTGCCATTTTAGCTAATAAGTTTGTAATAGCTTTATTGTGTAGTAAAGCTTTTAGCTTACCTTGGTTGTTTCCTTTATCAAATAGCTCGTTATATTTTTCGTTATGAAGGACAAGAGAGCTATAAGGAACAACGTGTAGAAGTTGTTTCGCAATGGCAGTAATTTGATCGTCATTTAAGTTTTTAGAGTCTTTTACACCAAGTTCTTTTAGTAGTGGAATTTGCTTCGCATCCACATATACAGCAACGACTGTCATTGGTCCGAAGAAATCACCAGTACCAACTTCATCAGACCCTACAATAGACATTGTACTGATGGAAGCAGGCGGCGCATAACGGTGTGAATCGACAGATTTTTTTACAGCTGTTTTTGGTGTTTGAGAGACAGTTTGCCAACGAGAAGCTTCTGCTTCAGCGCGGCCTCCTTGGAACATTACTTTTCCAGATTTATACGCTGTAATCGTGCAAGATGGCACCTTTGCCATGAAGATTCCGCCTTGTGGAATTTTCGGGCTAAGCGAATGTTTATATTGTTGTTTCATGTCTTCAATTACTGTAGAATTTGTTTGAATTACGATAGAATTTGACATAATGGTCGCCCCTTTTTTTATATTGTTATTTTTATCATATCGGATTGTTCTTTCTGTTTCCATATTATGAAGGTTCATGGTATGATAAACTTTAGGATTCTGTACGTGATTGGAGGCCGGTGAGTTGTCACAACAAAAGGGAAAGAAAAGTCGAATTAATGTAGAAATCTATGGTCAGCAATATTCAGTTGTTGGCGATGAAAGTACAAGTCATATCCGCATGGTAGCAGCGATTGTGGATGATAAAATGCGCGAACTCAATGCCAAGAATCCTTCGCTTGACACGAGTAGACTAGCGGTATTGACGGCGGTAAACGTCATACACGATTACATAAAATTAAAAGAAGAACATGAGAAATTGAAAGAAAGTATGACAAAAAAAGGAATGGAATAACATGATTGATATTATTATCATTTTACTGCTTGTTATGGGATTTTTCCTCGGCTTACGCAGAGGGTTTATTCTGCAACTTGTAAAGTTAACAAGCTTTATTATCGCATACCTTGTTGCATACTGGTACTGTAAAGATTTAGCGCCAGCACTTGCGAAATTTATTCCGTATCCATTTGATAAAAACGTATCTGTTCCAGAATGGATTGATGCAAATAATATTGAGACAGTATTTTATCAAGCGCTTGCGTTTATCATATTGTTTATTATTACAAAAATAGCACTTTCATTACTTGGTAATTTGTTAAATATGTTTGCAGAAATACCGGTTTTAAAGCAAGTAAATGCGTTTGCGGGGGCAATCCTCGGATTTTTAGAAGTATATATTGTTTTGTTTGTCTTAATTATCATTGGAAACATTCTTCCGATTGAACAAGTACAAACACCATTACAAAAATCATCAATTAGCAAAATAATTGTAGACGATACACCGATTCTATCTGAAAAGGTGAAGGAACTATGGCAGACAGGTAGCAGAGTATAACTTCTCTTTTTTCGGAAAGAGAAGTTTTTTTCTATGAAAGAAAGGCGGGGTAATGATGAAAGTAAATAAAAAACAAGTTATCAAATTATTAGAGACAATCGGGCTTTTTATGGAACTAAAGGGTGCGAATCCATTTAAAATATCTGCATTTCGTAAAGCGGCAGCAGCATTAGAAAGTGACGATCGTAGTCTTTCTGAGATTGAAGATTTCACAAAGATTCCGGGCATCGGAAAAGGAACAGCAGCCGTTATTCAAGAATATATAGAATCGGGAACATCTGAAGTATTACAAGAACTTGAAAAAGAAGTACCGAGTAGCTTATTGCCGTTATTAAAACTACCAGGTCTTGGTGGTAAAAAGGTGGCTAAGTTATATAAAGAGCTAGGCGTTATTGATATGGAGACGTTAAAAGCTGCTTGTGAGGAAAATAAAGTACAAGCTTTAGCTGGTTTCGGTAAGAAGACAGAAGAGAAAATATTAGAAGCAATCGATCAAGTAGGCTCTCGTCCAGAGCGTTTACCAATTGCGATGGTATTGCCTATTGCCGGGGAAATAGAGGAGAAATTGTCGAATATTGCTGAAGTAATTCGTTTCTCTCGCGCTGGTAGTTTGCGCCGTGTTCGTGAAACAGTGAAAGATTTAGATTTTATCATTGCAACGACAGAACCAGCAGCGGTACGTGAGCATTTACTACAATTCGATAATATGATTGAGGTAATCGCAAGTGGGGATACGAAAGTTTCTGTTCGTCTTCAATATGAATATGATATTTCAATCGATTTCCGCTTAGTAAAACCAGAAGAGTTTATTACAACACTTCACCATTTCACAGGATCAAAAGACCATAACGTAAAAATGCGTCAAATCGCAAAAGATAAAGGCGAGAAAATTAGTGAGTACGGTGTAGAGAACTTAGAAACAGGTGAAGTGAAAACATTTGAGACTGAAGAAGACTTCTTTGCTCATTTCGGTCTACCATTTATTCCGCCAGAAGTGCGTGAAGATGGAAAAGAAATTGAATTAATTAAAGAGTATCCGAACTTAATTCAGTTTTCCGATATACAAGGTGATTTACATATGCATACAACTTGGAGTGACGGTGCTTTTTCTATTGAAGAAATGGTACAAGCGTGCCGTGCTCGTGGATATAAGTTTATGGCGATTACTGATCACTCGCAATACTTAAAAGTAGCGAATGGTTTAACGAAAGAGCGTCTTCGTGAGCAAGCGAAAGAAATTGAACGTATGAATGAAAAGTATCCAGACATTACAATTTTACGCGGAATTGAAATGGACATTTTACCAGATGCCTCGCTTGATTTTGATGATGAAGTATTAGAAGAATTAGACTATGTCATTGGAGCGATTCACTCTAGCTTCTCACAAGGCCGTGAAACGATCATGAAGCGTCTGCGTACTGCACTTGAGAATAAACATGTCACAATGATTGCTCATCCGACAGGACGTCTTCTCGGGCGCCGTGAGGGTTATGATGTAGATACAGATTTATTAATTGAACTCGCAAAAGAGACAAATACAGTTTTAGAATTAAATGCGAATCCGAACCGTCTAGATTTAAGCGCGAAATTATTAAAACAAGCACAAGATGCTGGTGTAAAAGTAGCGATTAATACAGATGCTCATACACTTGAAATGTTAGAAGATATGGAAACAGGTGTAGCAGCAGCACGTAAAGGTTGGATTCAAAAAGATAACGTGATTAACACATGGGATATTGAACGTTTATTAGACTATATTAAACGTAATAAGTAACGCAAGGGGGACCTGCAACATGTTAGAAAGAACGTTGCGTGTATTAGAATACAATAAAGTAAAAGAACAATTACTTGAACATACAGCCTCTTCACTTGGCCGTGACAAAGTGAAGCATTTAGTGCCGAGCACTGATTTTGAAGAAATTGTAGAAATGCAAGATACAACGGATGAAGCAGCGAAAGTTATTCGTTTAAAAGGTAGTGCACCATTAGGTGGTATTACGGATATTCGCTCAAATGTGAAGCGTGCAAAAATTGGGAGTATGTTAAGTCCAAATGAATTACTTGATATTGCGAATACGATGTATGGTAGTCGTAATATGAAACGTTTCATTGAAGATATGGCTGATAACGGTGTCGAGCTTCCGATTTTAGAAACTCACGTCGCTCAAATTGTATCTTTATATGATTTAGAAAAGAAAATTACAAATTGTATCGGTGACGGCGGTGAAGTAGTCGATAGCGCAAGTGATAAACTGCGTGGTATTCGTACTCAAATTCGTACTGCGGAAAGCCGTATTCGTGAAAAATTAGAAAATATGACGCGCTCTTCAAATGCGCAAAAGATGCTGTCTGACTCGATTGTAACGATTCGTAACGAACGTTACGTAATCCCAGTAAAACAAGAATACCGCGGCGTATATGGTGGTATTGTTCACGATCAATCAGCTTCTGGACAAACGTTATTTATTGAACCGCAAGTCATTGTAGAATTAAATAACGCACTGCAAGAAGCTCGTGTGAAAGAGAAACAAGAAGTCGAACGCATCTTATTGATGTTAACAGAAGAAGTGGCAGTAGAAGCCGATATCGTTTTATCAAACGTAGAAGTAGTTGCGAATCTTGATTTCATTTTTGCGAAAGCTTTTTATGCAAAGCGAATTAAAGCAACGAAACCAATCGTAAATAACGAGCGTTATATGGATTTAAGACAAGCTCGCCATCCGCTAATCGATCCAGAAATTATTGTGCCAAATAACATTATGTTAGGTAAAGATTTCACGACAATTGTTATTACAGGACCGAATACAGGTGGTAAAACAGTTACGCTGAAAACAGTTGGTATTTGTGTTTTAATGGCGCAATCTGGTCTTCACATTCCAGTAATGGATGAGTCAGAGATTTGTGTGTTTAAAAATATATTTGCTGATATCGGTGATGAGCAATCGATTGAACAAAGTTTAAGTACGTTCTCCTCACATATGGTGAACATCGTTGATATTTTAGAAAAAGCTGATTTTGAAAGCTTAGTTTTATTCGATGAATTAGGTGCTGGAACAGACCCACAAGAAGGGGCTGCACTAGCAATTTCGATTTTAGATGAAGTATGTAATCGCGGTGCTCGCGTTGTTGCAACGACGCATTATCCAGAATTAAAAGCATACGGATATAACCGTGAGCAAGTTATTAATGCGAGTGTTGAGTTTGATGTAAATACATTAAGTCCAACTTATAAATTATTAATCGGTGTACCAGGCCGTAGTAATGCCTTTGAAATTTCGAAACGTCTTGGATTATCTGATCGCGTTATTGACCAAGCACGCAACCACATTAGTACAGATACGAATAAAATTGAAAATATGATTGCGAAGTTAGAAGAAAGCCAGAAGAACGCAGAGCGTGACTGGAACGAAGCAGAAGCACTTCGCAAACAATCTGAAAAACTTCATCGTGAATTACAACGTCAAATCATTGAATTTAACGAAGATCGCGATGAACGATTATTAAAAGCGCAAAAAGAAGGGGAAGAAAAAGTCGAAGCTGCAAAGAAAGAAGCAGAAGGCATTATTCAAGAACTTCGTCAATTGCGTAAAGCACAGCTTGCAAACGTGAAAGATCACGAGTTAATTGAAGCGAAGAGCCGTCTAGAAGGCGCAGCACCAGAGCTTGTTAAGAAACAAAAAGTAAACGTGAAAAACACTGCGCCGAAGCAACAGTTACGTGCAGGTGATGAAGTAAAAGTATTAACGTTCGGTCAAAAAGGTCAATTACTTGAAAAAGTAAGCGATACTGAGTGGAGCGTACAAATCGGTATTCTGAAGATGAAAGTAAAAGAATCTAACATGGAATACATTAACACACCGAAGCAAACAGAGAAAAAAGCAGTTGCAACGGTAAAAGGTAGAGACTATCACGTTTCATTAGAACTTGACCTTCGTGGTGAACGATTTGAAAATGCAATGGCGCGCGTTGAGAAATACTTAGACGATGCCCAGCTTGCAAGCTATCCTCGCGTATCAATTATTCACGGTAAGGGGACAGGAGCACTTCGCCAAGGTGTACAAGATTACTTGAAGAAGCATCGCGGTGTAAAAACCTTCCGTTACGGCGACATGGGCGAGGGAGGCCTAGGCGTAACAGTTGTCGAATTAAAATAGAAAACAACGAAACAAAGGGGAAACCATTATATGTTTATGGACAAACTTGCAAAAGTATTGTTAGCTTGTTGCGGAATATTTTTGGTGATTGGGGTTATTTATTTAGTTGTTTTTGCGAAGTGAAAAAGCGTCAATCGTGGCAGAATTATATTGCCATAGATTGACGCTTTTAATATATGTGAAAAGGAATAGAACATGAAAATCAACCAATACATAAGCGAAGCAAAATCATGCTCCAGACGTGAAACAGATCGCCTCATTAAAGCTGGACGCGTGGCTATTAATGGTGAAATATGTACGCACGGTGAACTTGTGAGCGATGGTGATGTTGTAACGATTGATGGGCAAGTTATTGTAAAAGAAGAGAAAGAAAAGGTGTACATAGCCTTTCATAAACCAGTCGGAATTACTTGTACAGCAGCTGATCATATTGAAGATAATATTATTGATTATATCAATTATCCAGAGCGAATCTTTCCAGTTGGACGATTAGATAAAGCATCGGAAGGACTTATCTTATTAACGAATGACGGCGGCATTGCGAATCGAATTTTACATGGTGATCATGAGCACGAGAAGGAATATGTTGTCACAGTCGATAAACCTTTTACGGACTGGTTTATTGATGAGATGTCCAGCGGTGTAAAGATTAAAGATGGAATGACGAAGCCGTGCAAAGTGACAAGAGTCGATCAATCAACATTTCGTATCGTTTTAACGCAAGGAATGAACAGGCAAATTCGTAGAATGAGTCGAGCTTTCGGGTTTACTGTAATAAAGCTAAAGCGAGTACGCATTATGAATATAGAGCTAAATGAGCTTGAAGTTGGAAAGTGGCGGAGCGTTACAGCTGAAGAGTTAGAAATTTTAATAGGGCAGTTATAGGGAGGGAAAATTTTCTCCCTATATTTTTTTTGTCAGAAAAAATAAAACTATTGATTTTTTAAAAAATAGCCCATATAATAAAAAACAACAAGTTTCGACAAGATATTTTATAAAAGTAATGATGAGGACATGAGTTGTATTTTACGATTCTCAGAGAGGGAAGCCTTAGGCTGTGAGCTTCCTAATACGAAAAGACAAGCTTACCACCTCTAAACTTCAAGAGTGAACTGCATACATGATGCATTGTAATTCTTGGCGGATAAAACCGTTATCAATTTACACGAGCTATAAAATGAGCTTATTTCGTTATAAATTCATTTTATTAGAATAAGGGTGGAACCACGATTTCAACACTCGTCCCTTTGTTAGGGACGGGTGTTTTTTGCGTTCTTTTACGGGGAAGTATGCTTGAAAGAGGATATGTGACGGATTTTAATTCAGAATATTTTGTTAATTTATTATTTTAGGAGGTTAGTAGAAATGAAATCATCTTTAAAGTTTTCGGAGATGTTTGCAATAAGTTTAATGTTATTTGCACTGTTTTTTGGTGCAGGTAATATGATTTTTCCACCAGCGTTAGGGCAAGGTGCTGGAACGGACGTATGGATCGCGCTGTTTGGTTTTATCGTAACAGGCGTTGGACTACCTTTATTAGGAGTAATTGTTATAGCTTTAAAGGGAGATATTAATGAGCTAGCAGGACGTGTACATCCTATATTCGCACTTGTTTTTATCACTGCAATTTATTTATGTTTAGGCGTATTCGTAAGTGTGCCGCGTACAGGAACAGTAGCTTATGAGATGAGTGTTGCACCGTTTTTACCAAGTGAGATAGCTGGTCAGTCATATCCACTTGTTATCTTTACACTTATTTTCTTTGCAGTCACTTTCTATTTAGCTTTAAATCCTTCGAAATTAGTGGGTCGTATTGGTAAGGTGCTAACTCCAATATTATTAGCTGTTATTGCAATTATCGTAGGTAAAGCACTTATTACACCAATTGGAGAATTTGGTGCACCGACAGAAGCGTATAGTGCTCCTCTCTTTAAAGGATTTATTGATGGATATTTAACTTTAGATGGACTTGCAGCACTGGTATTCGGAAATGTTGTAATTCATGCGTTAAAAGAAAAAGGAATTACAAATAAAAACAGTATTGCAAAAGTAACAATCTTTGCAGGATTTATTGCAGCGCTTGGTCTACTACTTGTGTATTTAGCACTTGCTTATCTTGGAGCTTCTAGTGTGTCACTTGGAATGGGCGCAAACGGAGGAATTATTTTAACAAATGTCGTGAATCATTTATTTGGTAGCTACGGAACTTTATTACTAGGGATCGCAATTACAGCAGCATGTTTAACAACTTCTGTAGGTATTGTTGCAGCTTGTGGTGATTACTTCTCTTCCTTATTACCAAAGCTTTCTTATCAAAAAGTCGTTTTCATTTTCTGTGTATTAGCATTTATGGTAGCAAATCTTGGGTTAACTCAGTTAAATGCATTAGCATTACCAATCTTAATCGCAATTTATCCAATTGGAATCGTACTTATCGTATTATCACTTGTTGAAAACTACGTTCGTCTTCCATTAGCGATGTATGTGGGCGGGATTGTAGGAGCATTTGCAATAAGTTTCTTTGATGGATTACACAATGCAAACCTTCAAATTGCAGCGCTAGCACCTATTTTAGATAAGATTCCATTATATAGTGTAGGAATTGGTTGGTTAGTTCCAGGCATAATCGGTATAGGATTTGGTTATATAGTTTCTAAGTTTCAAAAGCAGGAAATTGCTGTAGAAAAATAGAGAAAAGAGGCTTTCTATTATAGAAAGTCTCTTTTTTTGTAAAAAAAGCCGCATATAGAGAAATTCAGATATTAAAAATTTTATACGTAATATAGTTGACAAAAAAATTATGAGTAGGCTAAGATTGACTTAGTTGTGGAAATATTGGAAGGGAAGTGAGGGAAAAGGGGTTTCTATAACTATAGTGTTGTTGTGGGAAGAGGTGAAAGAAGAGGAGAAGAGATAGTTTATTTTTTTTGATTTGAATTGAGAATGATAATCAATAAATGCGTTTTATCATTTTTTCTCAGTTTCTATGCCTTCGTATAAGGAATAGGGTGAGATATTATTTTTAATATTAAATGAGAATGATAATCAATAATACTTATGTTACATAAAAGAATGCTAATTAAATAATAGGTAGAAGAGATTATTTTTTTCTTATAAATTGAGAATAATTATCATTTTCAAAAAGTGAAATGAAAGATAAGCAAGGAGGAAACAAGAAAAATGAAAAAGGTTTCTGTATTACCCGCTTTTATTATAACGTTCGTATGTATGCTAGCTTTTCTTGTAATGCCATACGGGAATGCTTCAGCAAAACTAGCTGATGGTACTTACGATATTAATTACGTAATTCAAAAAGCGGAAAATGATTCAGCTTCAATGGCAAATGACTATTTTGAAAAGCCGGCAAAATTAATAGTGAAAAACGGTGAGATGAGAGTACAAGTTCCGATGAATCATAGTGCTTGGATTACAGAATTTAAAGCACCAGAGAATGGGAATTTTGTTGATGCGAAAGCTGTTAGTAAAGATGAATCGGCAGATAAAAGAACAGTAGAGTTTAAAGTAGATGATTTATCCAAACCGGCAGCTGTAAAAATTCATGTTGTTGTACCAAATGCAAACTATGACCACCACTACACAATTCGTTTTGCTTTTGATGCAAATGTAAAAGCTGTAGGTGGCGATAACGGCGTAGCTGCTACAACAAAAAATAATGATCAAGCGAAAACAGATACACAAGTAAAAGAAGAGAAAACAAAAGTAGAGAGTAAGGAAACAGCTAAAGAAGTGAACAAAGAAACAAAAAATGAAAATGGAAAAGCTGAAAAAACAGATAACCCAAAAACAGGCGATGAAGCACGTATTGGATTGTTTGTAGCGTTAATTCTTATTTCAGGTGCTTTCTTAATTCGTAAAGTGAAGTTGAGTAAATAAATCTTTTGAAGGGTGATGAATATATGTTTAAACAATTTAAAATGATTATTGCTGTATTTGCTGTTTTATTTACGTTTATCGCAACACTAGGTTTACAAGATGCAAAGGCTGCTACAAAACTAGCTAATGGAAAATATAATATTGCTTTTACTGTATGGAAAGGCGATAAAGATGAATCGTCTAGAATGAATAGTTATTTTGAAAGCCCAGCAACATTAACAGTTAAAAATGGAAAACAATATGTTTCATTTAAAGTGAAAGATAGTGCTTCTATTAAAAGTTTCCAAGTAGAAAAAGATGGTCAATTTGTAGAAACAAACGTGTTAAGTGAAAACAAAAAAGATAATACTAGAGTAGTAGAATTTGAAGTTGCTGACTTGTCAAAAAAACTAAATGGAAAGGTGAAAATTAATATTCCAATTATTAATTATAATGCTTCATATGATATTCGCTTTGTATTTGATGGGAGCAGTATTAAATAATTTTCAAAAGGGAGAGTCGTTCCATTGAACAGGTATACAAAAATTATTGTTGCTATGTTTTTAATGATATTTACATTCGTATCAACATTACAACCACTTGCAGTTCAAGCAGCTACCAAGTTGGCTGACGGTGAATATTCAATTGGGTTCAAAGTTTTAAAAGATACATCAGATGAAGAATCGATGATGAATCAATATTCAGTAAGCCCAGGGACTTTAAAAGTGAAGGATGGGAAAAAGAAAGTATCCTTTACATTAACGAATAGTTCATGGATTACGAAGTTTGAAACAGAAAAAGCAGGTAAGCTAGTTGCGACAAATATAATTAGTGAAGATAAAGAAAAAGATACAAGAGTAGTAGAATTTGATGTAGAAGATGTAGAGAAGGTATTAAATGCAAAAGTAAAAGTAGATATTGATTTTTTAAATTATCATCATGAGTACGACGTTCGTATTGCATTTGATCAAAATAGTATTACACCAATTCATGTGGAACAACCAAATGAAAAAGAGGACCCAGCTAATAAGCCAGATCCAAATGAAAAACCGGATCCAAGTCAGAAGCCCGACCAAAAGCCTGACCCAGATCAACAACCAAATTCTAACACAATTACAGATGGTGCGTACAGCATTCCATTTAAAGTGTTAAAAAATCAAACAGATGAAGAATCTAAGATGAATACTTACATGGTAAATCCAGGAGTATTAAAAGTAGAAAACGGTAAGAAAAAAGCAATTGTAACATTAAAAAGTAGCTCATTAATTAAAAATTTCCAAACGGAAAAAGATGGCGCATTTGTTGATGCAAAAGTAGTGAGTGAGGATAAGGAAAAAGATACAAGAGTAGTAGAGTTTGAAGTAAACGATTTATCTAAAAAACTAAATACAAAAGTATTTATCGAAATGGCATCAAGAAATTATAAGCAAACGCATGATGTACAACTTTTATTTGAACAAGATAAACTTGAACAAATTAAAAATGAAGAGAAACAACCAGAAGTAGAAAAACCGGAAGCAGAAAAACCGGAAGCAGAAAAACCAGAAGAGAAAAACCGGAAGTAGAAAAACCAGAAGTAGAAAAACCGGAAGCAGAAAAACCAGATGAAAATAAAAAACCAGATGCTGAAACAATTAAAGATGGTGAATACAGCATCAATTTCAAAGCATTAAAAGATCAAACAGACGAAATTTCAATGATGAACACATATACAAAAAGTCCAGGTGTGCTAAAAGTAAAAGATGGTAAGAAGTATGTATCATTTACGTTAACGAACAGTTCTTGGATTACAAAATTTGAATTTGAGAAAAATGGTTCGTTTGTTGATGCACATGTAATAAGTGAAGATAAAAAAGCTGATACACGCGTAGTGGAAGTAGAAGTACCAGATTTATCAAAAAAGTTAAATGCAAAAGTAAAAGTAGATATCGATTCAATGAATTATCACCATTTTTACGATATTCAATTTGCATTTGATAAAGGTAGCATTAAGCCGTTAGATAGCCAAGGCGGAAACAACAACCAAGGCGGAAACAACAACCAAGGCGGAAACGACAACCAAGGCGGAAACGACAACCAAGGCGGAAACGACAACCAAGGTGAAAACGACAACCAAGGTGGAAACAACAACCAAGATGAAAATAATAAACCGAGAGTAATAGTTGATCCGGAAAATTTAGTAGATGGCCAATATGATATTACATTTAAAGTATTAAAAGATAAAACAGATGAGATTTCAAAGATGAATGACTATGTTGTAAATCCAGCGAAATTAATCGTAAAAGATGGTAAAAAATATATTGAGATGACGCTGAAAAATAGTGCGTGGATTACGAAATTCCAAGCGGAAAACAATGAACTATTCGCTGATGCGAAAGTAGTAAGCGAAGATAAAAATGCAAATACGCGAGTAGTACAGTTTGAAGTAGAAGATCTATTTAAAAAATTAAACGCAAAAGTAAAGGTAGACATCGATGAGATGAACTACCATCATTTCTACGATGTACAAATTCAATTTGATACAAATAATATCGGCGCGTTAGGAACTATTAAAGAGGAACCGAAAAATGAACCGAAAAATCCAGTGACTACACCGAAAGTAGATAATGTAAAAACAGTAGGTACTCCTGATTTTAACCGAAATGCAGATGGTCAGAAGAAAAAAGAAGATACAAAAAATGATTCAAAAAAAGAGAAAAACTCAAAAACTGCAGATACAGCACAACTTGGTTTATACATGGTGTTACTGCTAGGTTCACTTGCTTTACTAGTTCGTAAATATAGAGCAGGTAGATTGTAATTTTTGGAGTCTTGATGCATGTTCGCGTGCATCAAGACTTGTTTCATATTGTATGGAAAGGAGTGGTGATTGAGAGTGAAGAAAATTGCAAGTGTACTAATGGCTATCATTTTGTTAATGGGTATAGCCGGGTGCTCATCACCAAAAAAAGAATCAGCAAAGCAGGTAAAGAGTGAAAGTAAAGAGCACGTTGTTGCAACAACAGTGGCTGTTACTGAAATTATGGATGCGTTAGAAGTAGATTTAGTCGGCGTTCCAACAAGTTCTAAAACTTTACCGAAGCGATATAAAGGTTTACCTGAAGTTGGGAATCCAATGAGTCCAGATATGGAAAAGGTAAAGTCATTAAAGCCTTCAGAAGTGTTATCTGTGACAACACTTGAATATGAATTAAAGCCAGTTTTTGATGGTGTGGGTATGAAAGCAAACTTTTTAGATTTAACGAGTTTGAAAAATATGCAAAGTTCTATTAGCGATTTAGGTAAGAAATATGGGCGTGAAAAACAGGCCGAAGCAGTAGTAACTAAATTAGATAAAAAGGTTGCTAGCATTCAAAAAGAAGTAAAAGGAAAGAAAGAACCGACAGTACTTATTTTATTAGGTGTGCCGGGAAGTTATTTAGTAGCAACAGAGCATTCTTATATTGGAGATTTAGTGAAACAACTAGGTGGTAAAAATATTGTGCAAGGTGAACAAGTAGAATATTTAGCTTCTAATACAGAGTATTTAAAGAAAGCTGATCCAGATATTATTTTACGAGCAGCTCATGGTATGCCTGATGAAGTTGTAAAAATGTTTGATAAAGAATTTAAAACAAATGATATTTGGAAACACTTTGCTGCGGTTAAAAATAACCGTGTTTACGATTTAGAAGAGCGTTTATTTGGAACGACAGGTAATTTAGCAGCAATTGAAGCATTAGATGAATTGAAAAAAATGATGTATCCGTGATGCATTTTAATATAAAGGAAGAGTAGAATGAATAAAAAAACTTGGAGTTTCCTCATTGTTACTGCATTGCTTATTGTTATGACATCATTGTCAGCGATGAAAGGTAGTTTAGAAGTAGGTATTGTTGAACTTGTACAAGGGATATTTACAGGTGGAAATGAAGATGTTGAAGTCATTAAAGATTTACGTTTTCCGCGTATTATTATTGCGTTGTTCACTGGAGCGGCTCTCGCTGTTTCAGGTGTGCTTTTTCAAGCTGTTATGAAAAATCCACTCGCTGATGCTGGGGTAATCGGTATATCTTCAGGAGCTAGTTTTATGACACTCGTTATTATTACGTTGTTCCCGCAATTCTTTTTCTGGACACCCGTATTCGCCTTTTTAGGTGGTGCGTTTGCGTGTTATCTCGTTTATTCGTTTTCATGGAAGTCAGGATTAAGCCCGCTTCGCATTATTTTAATTGGTATTGCCATTAATGCAATGTTTACTGGGTTAAATGAATCATTCGTTACGATTTGTGGGTATTTTATTAAGAGTATTAAGCAAACGACGACTTCTAACATAACAATGAAGACGTGGGGCGATGTAGAAATAATGGTGACTTATGGAACGATTGGTCTTATTCTTGCTCTGTTCGTAGGAGCTTGGTGTAACTTATTATCGCTACAAGATAAGACTGCGAAAAACTTAGGCTTGCACGTGACGAGAGTTCGTCTTATTATTTCTGCCATTGCAGTACTCTTAGCGGCAGTATCAACAGCGATTGCAGGTGTTATTGCTTTTGTAGGATTACTAGTTCCGCATATTTCAAGACAATTAGTCGGTTCAGACCATAAAGTATTAATTCCATTTTCTGCTCTTGCAGGGGCGTTATTAATTTTGACGGCAGATACGGTTGGAAGGTTAATTGTGCCACCTAACGAAATTCCAGCAGCAACAATTATGGCGGTTATTGGTGGTCCATTCTTAATATTCTTGCTTAGAAAGAGTGATAAAGTTCATGGAAATTAAAAATGTAACCTTTTCATACGATAACGTAACAAATCGATTAAAGTCTGTTAGTAGTGAAATAGAAATTGGGAAAATTACAACAATCATTGGACCGAATGGATGTGGGAAATCAACATTACTTAGTGTCATGTCTAGAAACCACGCTCCTAGCAGTGGAGAAGTAATACTTGATGGGAAAGCGATTAGTGAATATAAACCGAAAGAGTTTGCTAGAAAACTAGCGGTTGTCCATCAACAAAATGAGGCTCCAGCAGATATTACAGTGGAAAAGCTAATAAGCTTCGGGCGTATGCCATATAAAAATATATTCTCTCCGCAAACAGATGAAGATAGAGAAGCGATTGAGCGTGCGCTAGTATGTACGAATTTACAAAGTAAGCGTGATAAGCCAATTTATGCTTTATCTGGTGGAGAGAGGCAGCGAGTTTGGATCGCAATGACATTAGCTCAAAATACACCAATGCTCTTCTTAGATGAGCCGACCACATATTTAGATATTTACTATCAGCTAGAAATATTAGAGTTAGTGAAAGAGTTAAATGAAGTGCATGGACTAACGATTGTAATGGTATTACATGATATTAATCAAGCCATTCGTTATAGCGACCATATTATCGTTATGAAAGATGGAGAAATCATTACGAAAGGTAATCCTAATGATGTAATAACAGAAGAAATGGTTAAAGCAATATATGGTGTAGATGTCATTGTAAAGCAGGATGAAGATACCGGATTGTACATGGTACCTATGGGAATCTAAAAGCTGAGCATAATCCGTTTTGAGGTGATAATTTGAATAGTAAGAAAGGACGGAAAAAGAATTCTTTTTTTCAACGCATACTTACAATTGTGTTTTTAGGAATCTTTTTCTATTCAATGTATGAGTTGGGCGGGATTTTCATGGATTATTATGAAAATCGTAAAGTAATGGCTGAGGCACAACATATTTATAAAAGAAGTCCAATGGAAGAAAAATCAGAAGATGGAGAGGTACGTAAACAGTTTCAGGATCTCCAGAAAATTAATCCAGAGATAGTCGGATGGATTACGATGGATGATACACAAATTAATTATCCAATCGTTCAAGCAAAAGATAATGATTACTATTTATTTCGTAATTATAAAGGTGAAGATATGAGAGCGGGAAGCATTTTTATGGACCATCGTAATGATGTGAAATCTCAAAATCGAAATACGATTTTATATGGCCATCGTATGAAAGACGGTTCTATGTTTGGTAGTTTAAAAAAGATGTTGGATGAAGACTTTTTTATGTCTCATCGTAAATTATATTACGATACATTATTTGAAGGATACGACGTGGAAGTTTTTTCAGTATACACGACAACAACGGACTTTTATTACATTGAAACGGATTTTGAAAATGATGCAGCATATACATCGTTCTTAAAGGAAATTCAAGAAAAATCACTGTACAAAACGGATACGGAATTGACGGCTAATGATGAAATCGTAACACTTTCTACTTGTGATTATGCGCTTGATCCAGAGGCTGGAAGGCTAGTTGTACACGCAAAATTAGTAAAAAGAAATTAAAGAAAAAAGTATAGAATATGAGAAGTGATAGATAACGCTTCTCATATTCTATACTTTAAAAAAGGACTGTTTTTACTGTGCTGCAGCCATTGGCATACGTACAACTTTTACATCATAGTAAGCAATTTTATTATCAAGAATATATTCTGGCATTCCGCCTTGGTGTGAGTGAGCATCTTTAAATGCAGCGCTCTTTGTCCAACCTTGGAAATCTTCTTTTGCATTCCAGCGAGTGCTAATTGTTACTTCATCATAATCAACTGTATTTTGCGTTAAAAGAACTTCTAGACCTAAAAAGCCTGGCATCGTTTCAACTTTACCTACTTTATTAAAACGCTCAATTAATTTATGTCCATTTCCCTTTGTAATTTTAGCTGTATTTGTAACAATAATCATGTTTATTCCTCCTATAAATGTAGCTATATTTTCAAGAACTCATATACATTAAATGATAATGAAAATCATTAT
>NZ_JBEUTW010000126.1:0-17463 GCF_040492675.1 Bacillus sp. AP50 | reverse complement strand
AGAAAAATAAATATACATTTACAGAATATTTTGCTAAAATCAAAATTGTTAACATAGTGAAGATATCACCATGTTAACAAACATTCTTAGAGTATTTAGTCATAGTTCGTTTTTTACATACTCCATTCATTTCATAGCAAATAAACCGAGTGTGTTTTGCATCCCCCACTAATGATTAAAAACTCAGAATAAAACGAAGTTTACACATTCAAAAAAATACGGGGTGAGGGGCATATGAATCAACAAATTGAACAAACAGATTTAAAACGAACAATGAAAAGTAGACACCTATTTATGATTGCACTCGGCGGTGTTATCGGAACCGGGCTATTTATGGGATCTGGTCAAATCGTCCATAATGCCGGACCTGGTGGTGCTATTCTTGCATTTTTAGTCGGTGGATTTGTTATGTATTTAACGATGTTATGTCTTGGTGAATTATCCGTTGCTATGCCAGAAGCAGGTTCATTCCAAAGTTATGCAAGCAAATTCATTTCACCTGGTTTTGGATTTGTTGTCGGTTGGATGTATTGGTTAAATTGGGCTGTTACAGTTGGCGTAGAGTTAACAACTGTAAGTATTTTAATGAAACGCTGGTTTCCAGAAGTTTCTTCCTGGATTTGGTGCGTTACATTTGCAGCAGCACTCTTCCTCGTAAACGCTTTATCAGCAAAAGCATATGCAGAAGCAGAGTTTTGGTTCGCAAGTGTAAAAGTCGCGACAATTGTCATTTTCATCGTGCTTGGTGGCGCTGTTATGTTCGGTCTACTAGACTTTAATGGAAAGCCAGCTCCAATGCTTCATAATTTCACTGAAAATGGCGGGCTATTTCCCAACGGTGCATTAGCTGTTCTTCTTACGATGATTACAGTAAATTACTCCTTCCAAGGAACAGAATTAATTGGAATCGCTTCAGGAGAAAGTGAAAATCCTGAAAAAACAATTCCAAAAGCAATAAAAAATACAATTTGGCGAACTCTCTTCTTCTTCGTCTTAGCGATATCAGTTGTTGTAGGTTTACTCCCATGGCAAGAGGCTAATCTAGTTGAAAGTCCCTTTGTACTTGTATTTGATGTAGCCGGTGTCCCATATGCAGCAGACATTATGAACTTTGTTATTATTACAGCTGTATTATCCGTTGCTAACTCTGGTCTATACGCAAATTCTCGTATGCTGTGGGCGATGGCAAAACAAGGAATGGCAAGTCCAGCATTTACGAAATTAACTAAAAAAGGTGTACCGCTAAATGCATTAATTTTCAGCCTAATTTTCGCTAGCCTGTCCTTACTAACAAGTGTATTTGCGGCAGATACTGTCTTTCTAGTTTTAACATCTATTGCAGCAATGGCCGCCGTTGTAGTTTGGATGTCAATCGCCGCTTCACAGTTTTTCTTCCGTAGAAATTTCGTGAAAAATGGTGGCGACATAAATGATTTAAAATATCGTACACCGCTCTATCCACTCGTTCCAATCGTAGCGTTCTCGCTCAATTTCATTACATTTGTTAGTTTGGCTTTCATTCCAGATCAAAGAATTGCTCTTTATTGCGGCATTCCATTTATGATTATTTGTTACATTTTATACCAAGTTAAATATAAAAAAATTGTCACACTTGAACAGCCACGAACTGTCACACGAGAAATAAACTAAATATACAAAATATTCAGCTATCTTTCTTATAATAAGATAGCTTTTTTCTATTTCTTGGATATCCTGGTATAACTTTATTTATCTTAAAATTTTCACAATCACGTTTTTCTCTGGAAAATAGTTTACAATGTAATCAAGTTACAAATGATATTCACCTTAAAAAGTGTGCATTTGTGTCTATTTTTTAACAATATATCAAAAACTATTGCCTTCTATAAATTAATAGGTTTATATTGTTTTATTGGCATAGTTTCAATCCAAGGAGAAAGGAGATTTTCAATCGTGCAACTAAAGAAAGCGTTTTGGAAGTTGGCTTCGCTTCTTCCGTTATCATTACTTCTGTTCCTCGGTGGCTGTGATAAAAAACTCGCAGTATTAAATCCGCAAGGACCTGTTGCAAAAGCACAGTATGATTTAATTGTTTGGTCATTCTTGCTTATGTCATTAATTATCGCAATTGTATTCATTCTGTTTACAGTCATCTTGATTCGTTATCGTGAAAAACCAGAGAATATGGACTATGAGCCACCTGAACAACACGGTAACACATTACTAGAAATTATTTGGACGCTTGTTCCTGTTATTATCGTTATCGCATTATCGATTCCAACAGTAAAAGCAACTTATGCTTCGGAAGAGGTTCCGAAAGAGTCCAAACATATTAAACCAGTTGAAATTTATGTTACATCTGCAAACTGGAAATGGTTATTCAGTTACCCAGAGGAAAAAATTGAAACCGTTAACTATTTAAACATCCCAGCTGGTGTACCAATTCAATTCAAACTGACTTCTGTCGGCCCAATGAATGCTTTCTGGGTACCAGAACTTGGTGGTATGAAGTACACAATGGATGGCATGATTATGGATCTTTATTTACAAGCTGATAAGCCAGGTTCTTACCTAGGTCGTAGTGCGAACTTCTCTGGTGAAGGATTCACTCACATGGAGTTCGAAGTTGAAGCGAAAACTAAAGAGAAATATGACAAGTGGGTTAAAGAAGTACAACAAACTGCTGATAAGTTAACAGAACAGAAATACAACGAAATTATTAAACCTGGTGTAGTTGGACGCATGACGTTCTCTAGTCACCACTTAAGTTATGTAGATCCAAAATCACTTGAATATTGTGATTACAACTACTACAAAAACAAAAAATAATAGCTATTATTCCAACAGATTGGAGTGAACACAGTGAAGCTTGATGAATTCTTTGTCACAGGTGACCCGATTATTTACGGTGCAGACGCTTCTATCGTTCTTGTGACATTAGCAATCATTTTCGTACTAACAAAGTATAAAAAATGGAAATGGCTTTGGGACGAATGGTTGACAACTGTTGACCATAAAAAAATCGGAGCCATGTATATTATTTCTGCGGTTATCATGTTATTCCGTGGTGGTATGGATGGTTTAATGATCCGTGCACAGTTAACATTCCCAGAAACAACTTATTTAAACGCTGAACACTATAACGGAATCTTTACAACGCATGGTACAGTAATGATTCTTTTCATGGCAATGCCATTCGTTATGGGATTAATGAACCTTGTAGTACCATTACAAATTGGTGCTCGTGATGTTGCATATCCGTTCTTAAATGCTTTAAGTTTCTGGTTATTCTTTGTCGGAGCAATGTTATTCAACATCGCTTTCGTAATCGGTGGTTCTCCAGACGCTGGGTGGACTTCTTACTTCCCAATGGCAGGTACAGAGTTTACTTCAGGCGTAGGAAATAACTACTACGCAATTGCATTACAGATTTCAGGTCTCGGTACGCTAATGACCGGTATTAACTTCCTTGTTACTATCTTAAAAATGCGTACACCTGGTATGACTTTAATGAGAATGCCAATGTTTACTTGGTCAATCTTAATTACAACAATTATCATTATTTTCGCTTTCCCAGTATTAACAGTTGCTCTTGCATTAATGACATTTGACCGTCTATTCGATGCTCACTTCTTTACGATGGCGAGCGGCGGTATGCCGATGTTATGGGCCAACCTGTTCTGGGTATGGGGTCACCCTGAAGTATATATCGTTATTTTACCGGCATTCGGTATTTTCTCTGAAATCATTAGTACATTCTCACGTAAGCGTCTATTCGGTTACAGTGCGATGGTATACTCAATGGTTGCAATTTCTTTACTAAGTTTCGTCGTATGGCTTCACCACTTCTTCACGATGGGTGCAGGTCCAGCGGTTAACTCATTCTTCTCGATTTCGACAATGGCGATTTCGATTCCAACCGGTGTTAAGATCTTTAACTGGTTGTTTACACTGTATAAAGGACGTATCCGTTTTACAGTTCCAATGCTTTGGTCATTGGCATTTATTCCAAACTTCGTAGTCGGTGGGGTTACAGGGGTTATGCTTGGAATGGCAGCTGCTGATTATCAATACCATAACAGCTACTTCCTAATCGCTCACTTCCACTACGTATTAATCGCAGGTACAGTATTCGCTATGCTTGCTGGATTCACATTCTGGTATCCAAAAATGACTGGTCATATGTTAAATGAACGCCTAGGTAAATGGACATTCTGGATCTTTATGAGCGGATTCAACATCTGTTTCTTCCCAATGTACTTCTTAGGTTTAGACGGTATGACTCGTCGTATGTACACTTACTCTGAAAGTCTTGGATGGGGATGGCTAAACCAAATCGCATCTGTTGGTGCGGTAATGATGGGTATCGGCTTCCTACTTCTTTGCTACAACGTAATTTGGAGTGCACGTCACGGTGAACGTGACACAACTGGAGATCCATGGGATGGTCGTACACTTGAATGGGCAACTCACTCTCCTGTACAACATTACAACTTCGCGAAGCTTCCTGAAATTAAAGAAGCTGATGCTTTCTGGTACATGAAAAAACGCGGAGAAACAGTTACACCAGCAGCAGAAGATATCAAACCAATTCACATGCCAAGTAACTCTGGTGTGCCTATTATTGCGTCTGGATTCTTCGGTCTTGCAGGTTTCGCATTAGTATTTAGCTGGTTCTGGCTTGCAGCAATCGGTGGAGTTGGTATTTTAGCTTGCTTAATCTATCGTTCATTCGATTATGATGAAGGTTACTATATCAGTGTTGATGAAATTAAAAAAACAGAACATATAGCATGAGAGGTGAAATGACATGGCGGCTTTAGATAAAAGCTTACCTTTGGAATATCAATCCGAACAAAGCAGATTGAATATCCTAGGATTCTGGATTTTTCTTGGGGCTGAAATTATGCTGTTCGCAACACTTTTCGCCTCTTATCTAGTCCTTGCTGGTCGTACGGCAGATGGCCCAACACCAGCGCAATTGTTTGAACTTAAAACGCTTTTAATTCAAACATTACTACTTTTAACAAGTAGTTTTACATGCGGTATCGTAATTCATGAAATGCGTAAGCATAACCAAAAAGCGATGCTTGGATGGTTCGTCCTTACATTACTTTTAGGTGCAGGTTTCCTATTCTTTGAGATCGAAGAGTTCATTATGTACATTGGTGAAGGCGCAACAATTCAAACAAGTGCTTTCTTATCTGGATTCTTCGTTCTTCTTGGAACGCACGGAGCTCACGTAACAGGCGGTATCATTTGGGCAACTTGTGTTATTATCCAAATTTTAAAACGAGGTTTAACACCAGTTACAGCTCGTAAAGTATTCATTATCAGCTTATACTGGCATTTCCTTGATCTAGTTTGGGTCTTTATTTACACACTAGTTTACTTGAACGGGATGGTGGCGTAAATGGCTCAAAACAACAATCAAGCAAACGGGCATGCGCATAGCGGATTCCCTTGGTCACACGTTTTCGGATTTATTTTATCGCTTGCATTAACGTTTCTAGCGTTATACGTGGCACTTTACACAACATTGCCACTTTCAACAGTCTTAACAACTATTATCATAATGGCTGTTGCGCAAGCATTGTTACAATTAATTATGTTCATGCATTTAAAAGAAGGAGAAGGAAGAGTTCAAATTCTTACAATGATATACAGTTTCTTCGTTGCAACTGCAACAGTTGGTTTAACTGTATGGATCTTCTTCTCAATGTAATGTACATGAAAAAGACTGCTGAGATTCCTCAGCAGTCTTTTTTTATCCCCTCCCCTATTACATCCACATTACGGAATTAACAACAGAATCATGAAAAATATACTTATTATGACAAATGTTAAGAAAAATCTTTCTTTATGAAATCGAATCCATATGCGTTGCTTTTCTACCTATTATATGGCTAAATAGGTACTATATTTATTTGAAGGGAGAGAACGCAATGGAACATCATACTTCTGTTCTATCACTTATGGTTGTCGTTGCAATCGCGTTTTTCGTTCCCCTTTTGTTACAACGCTTTAAATTAAAAGCACTTCCTGTTGTCGTTGCAGAAATTATTGCAGGAATCTTTGTAGGTAAAAGTGGGTTTAATATTATTGAGCCAGATATATGGCTTCAAGTTTTATCAACATTAGGATTTATCTTCCTCATGTTCTTAAGCGGTTTAGAAATTGATTTTTCTATCTTTAAACAAAAAGGGAAAAAAAATACGACAAACGAGCCAAATACATTTCAAGTAGCAAGCATTATCTTCTTATTTATTTTCATCTTATCTTATGCCCTATCATTACTATTCGTATGGCTAGGATTTGTAGATAATGCAATGTTCATGACTTTAATTATTTCAACTATTTCTTTAGGTGTTGTTGTACCAACATTAAAAGAAAACAACCTAGGAAAAACTGCAATCGGACAAATCATTTTATTAGTTGCTGTTATTGCAGACTTAGTTACAATGATTTTACTCGCTGTTTTCGTCGGATTAAATTCCGAAAGCGGTCAAAGTATGTGGCTCTTACTTATTCTATTCGGTGCCGGTATTGTCATTTACTTTATTGCAAAACGCTTTAAAAACATTCCATACTTAGATAGTTTAAAAGCTGGTAGTGTACAAATTGATACACGAGCTGTTTTTGCACTCATTTTAATCTTAGTTGGGTTATCGGAATCTGTTGGAGCAGAAAATATTTTAGGTGCCTTCTTAGCAGGTGTACTTGTATCGTTATTATCACCAAATGAAGATATGGTGGAAAAACTTGATTCTATCGGCTATGGTTTCTTCATCCCTATTTTCTTCGTAATGGTTGGTGTAAATCTAGAGGTGTGGTCTATTTTCAAAGAACCTTCTAGCATGCTAATGATTCCAATCTTAATTGTAGGACTCTTTATTTCGAAACTCTTACCATCACTCGTCTTAAGAAAATGGTATCCACGTAATATCGTACTTGGAAGTGCAATCTTATTAACATCGACACTTTCTTTAGTTATTGCGGCTGCACAAATTGGTGAAAAACTGGAGATCATCAGTCCAAGTTTATCTGCCTCTCTTATTTTAAGCGCAGTTATTACTTGTATTTTTGCACCTATATTGTTTAAAAAAATGTTCCCAAAAGTAGAAACACCAAAACCAAAAGTAGCTATTATTGGCGCGAGCAGAATTACCCTTCCGTTATCACTAGATTTAAAACGAGAAGATTATGACGTAACGCTATATATGATGCGTCAAAACAAAATAAATGATGAAGAAGCGAAATCACATGACTTCCCTATCGTGAAATTAGATGACATCACAATCGCATCATTAACTGAACAAACAGCATTTGATGCAGATCGCGTCGTTGTTGCAACAAGCGATGATGAACAAAACTTATTATTGGCAGAACATGCAAAAGAGCTAGGTGTTGAACATGTTATTGCAAGTGTAGAAGATCCACTTCTACAAGAAAAAGCAACGCAAGAACATATCGCTGTATTCTCAACAATTAACTCTACACGTATTTTATTACGTGCACTTATTGATAAACCTAGTCTCGTTCGCTTAATTACAACAGCAAACGAAACAGTACGTGAAGTTGAACTGCGCAGCAATAAATATAACGGCGTTGCGCTTCGCCGCCTCCCGTTTTTAGGTGATGTACTTGTCATTCAAATCTACCGCGGTAACAAAGCATTAATACCACATGGTGATACAAGACTACAACACGGTGACACATTACTTGTAACAGGTTCAAAAGAACATATCGATACACTAAAAAACATATTAGAGTAAAAAAATGCCCCTCACATAATTGAGGGGCATTTTTTTAACTTCATATGGTAAAATGTTACTATCACATATTATGAGGATGGATCACATTATGTCTATTGTAACTTTAGCTCTTTTATTATTAGCAGAAATACTCGTTGCCATTATTCTCATCGGTGTTAGTATTGAGATTTGTAGTTACGGATGGAAAAAATCGAATGGAATAAAATATTCTTGCCTCCTACTTTCACTCCTTCTCGGAACTGCTAGCATACTCGGACTTCTCGCCGCACCTGCTTATTTCTTTATACAATTAACAGAAAAGGCCTTATAAGAAAGGATGTTAATATGATTATCGTGAAAAATATTGAGGGATCTGAAACTTACGTATTACGTCAAAAAATTTTACGCCCCAATCAAACATTAGCAGATTGTAAATATCCTTCCGATTATGAAACAGACACCTTCCACTTAGGCGCATTTATAAACGATGAACTAATTAGTATCGCTTCCTTCTCAAAAGAAATATACCCTGACCTACCAGCCGGTATTCATTATCGTCTACGAGGAATGGCCACATTACCTGAGTTTCGAAACAACCACGCTGGAAGCTCCTTAATTCAGAATGCAGAACAAATCTTACAAGAGCGTCAAGCAAATATGTTATGGTGTAATGGCCGAATTACTGTAACTGACTATTACAAGCGATTAGGCTTTCAGGAGCATGGTGAAATTTTTGAAATTAAACCAATTGGCCTTCATAAAGTTTTGTATAAAAAGATATAAGAAAAGCTTTCCTCAATACGGGAAAGCCTTTCTTATATTTCAATCTTCTCTTTTTATTTTTTTCATATATATGTATATAAACAAACTAGGAACTAAAAAACAAGCAAACATAATAAGTCCTGTCATACTAATTTCCTTTATCGAAATATCTGGTGTTACAACGATACAAATAGCTAAAATCCCAATAATAATACCCACCGGAATGAATAATAGCTTCATAAAATAACGACGCGACACTCCGCCCGTATGCTCATACACTTCCACTGAATTTTTCAGATTTAAAAAGTTAATAATTATTATCCCGCCCATAAATACCATTAATAAATCCGAAACACTTTCATATCCTGCCCCTTGCAAGACATAGCGGTAAAAGACGATAGCTAGTATGACGATATTTTGTAAGATGAAAGCTAATCTAATATGTTTTAACCCTTCAATCATTAAACGTTCATCTTTCACGATTTTCATCCTACCACTCCTTTTCCTCCCAAAACAAATCATTCAACGTTTTATCTACTGCATAACAAATTTTTAAACATAAATCTAAAGATGGATTGTATTTCCCCTTCTCAATTAAACTAATCGTTTGCCTTGTAACGCCTACTTTTTCTGCTAATTGTTGCTGTGTTAAATCTAACTGAACACGCGCGACTTTTATTTTACTTACAGCCATTCATGTTCCTCCTTCACCCTTATTGTAACATATATATTCCATTACGTAATTTATATTTTACGAAACCAATTAAGTTTTCATCTTATCCCGATTGGTGTGGGCTAATACACAGTGAGGACATCCGCTACTGCCTATAGTTTCACTTTATTATACACAAAAAGGGAGCCTCCCATAAGAAGGCCCTCTCCTATATTTATATTATAAGAATAAATGACATCCAAATAAGAATGCAAATAAGTATAGTAATGGATGTACTTCCATCCCTTTACCCTTCACAATTTTCAAGACTGGATATACTAAAAATCCAATTGCGATTCCATTTGCAATACTAGATGTTAACGGAATACCTATAAAAATTAAAAATGCTGGTAACGCATCTTCAAATTCATTCCAATTAATATCTCGAATGCTTTGCGCCATTAAACTACCTACTATAATTAATGAAGGAGCTGTAATAGCGGCTACACTTGATAGAGAAGCAATAACAGGACTAAAAAATGCCGTTATAATTGTTAGACCAACAACTACAATCCCTGTTAATCCAGTTTTACCACCTGCAGCAATACCTGCTGATGATTCAATCGTCGCTGCTGTTGGGCTTGTTCCAAAGATAGAACCTGTAGTCCCGCCAATTGCATCTGCAATAAACGCTTTACCAAAACGCTTCTCTGTATTGTCTGTAATTAAACCTGCTTGTTTAATTAAACCGAGTAATGCACCTGTTGTATCGAATAAAAGTACAAGTAAAAATGAAAATACAACGCCGTATAATCCGTATTCAATTACATCTGAAAAGGCATTGATTGGGTTTGAAACGATGATACCCTCTGGTAAATGAGGCATCGCCACAATTTTATCAGCAAACTTCAATTGCCCTGTAAAGAAGGCAATAATTCCTGTCACAATCATACTAATAAATAATGCACCGCTCACACGCAATGTCATTAATACCGCCGCTAATATTAAACCAATTAAAGTTAAAATAACAGCTGGAGAATGAAAATCACCAATCGTAACTAAATTAGACGGATGATCCACGATAATTCCAGAAAGGCGCAATCCAATAAAAGCAATAAATAGTCCAATTCCACCTGCAATTGCATGCTTTAAACTATCAGGAATTGCTAAAATTAACTTTTGCCTAAACGAAGTAAAAGATAATAAAAGAAAAATAATCCCCGTTACAAATACAGCTGAAAAGGCAACTACATATGTAATCCCTTCTGCCTTCTGTACAACAGAATAAGCAAAATATGCATTCATTCCCATAGCTGGAGCAATAACAATTGGGTAATTCGCGAAAATCGCCATACCTACTGTTCCAACAACGGTTGCAATAATTGTTGCTGTAAACGCTTGGTCAAATGGTACACCTGCATCAGATAATATTTTTGGATTGATGACAAGAATATACGCAAATGTAAAAAAAGTTGTGATGCCAGCTAAAAACTCTTGCTTCACAGAAGTGTTATATTTTTGTAATTGAAACATGCTTATGTACCCTTCCTACACCTGAATTATTATCACACATTCTTTTTCTTACTAGTATGTGAGAAATTATAATACTTAATCTTAACAATCAATAAAAAGAAGAGTCAATATATTCCCTAATAGTTCGAATTTTAAGTTTAAGTCTGACAAGTACAGATGTAGTACAGTTCATTATGATTATTTTTGTAGCATAACAGATAGAAATGTTTTATAATTTGAAATAGTTAAATATTTAGTAAACGCATTCAAATATCGTTCACTCTACAAGGGGGATTCTTCTTATGCATCACACAAACAAATCTGGAACTTTAAATCGTGGTTTAAAAGAACGACATATTACTTTAATGTCACTGGGCTCAGCTATTGGCGTTGGGCTATTTTTAGGATCCGCTTCCGCCATTAAACTAGCCGGTCCTTCTATTTTGCTAGGCTATATGATTGCCGGTCTCGTTATTTTTTTCATTATGCGAGCGCTTGGGGAAATGGCAATTGAACAACCTGTTGCTGGTTCTTTTAGTAAATATGCATATGATTATATTGGACCACTCGCTGGTTATATTACTGGTTGGAATTACTGGTTCTTATGGGTTGTTACTTGTATGGCTGAAATTACAGCAGCTGGCATTTACATGCAGTACTGGTTCCCTGATATCCCGCGCTGGACTTGGGCATTACTTGCTCTATTATTAATGAGCGCTTTTAACTTCTTATCGGTAAAAGTATTTGGAGAACTTGAGTTTTGGTTTGCTCTCATTAAAATTGTCACAATTATCTGTATGATAGTGGTCGGAGCTGGTATTATTTTATTCGGATTCGGAAACGGTGGTATCGCTACTGGTATTTCAAATCTTTGGTCACATGGTGGCTGGTTCCCAAATGGATTTTCTGGGTTACTACTCTCCATGCAGATGGTACTATTCGCTTATTTAGGCGTTGAATTAATCGGTGTTACAGCTGGTGAGGCTCAAAATCCGAAGAAAACACTCGCAAAGGCAATTGATAACGTATTTTGGAGAATTCTACTCTTTTACGTTGGGGCATTATTCGTTATGATGGCAATTTATCCATGGAACGAACTTGGTGAGAAAGGCAGTCCATTTGTATTAACATTCCAGCAAATTGGTATCGCAAAAGCAGCAGGTATTATTAACTTTGTCGTATTAACAGCAGCTCTTTCTTCTTGTAACGGTGGTTTATTTAGTACAGGCCGTATGCTATATACATTAGCTCAGCAGAAAAAAGCTCCTGAAAGATTTGGTCGTTTAAATAAAAATGGCATTCCAAGCCAAGGAATTGTAGCAACTGCTATCGTTTTACTAATTGGTGTTATATTAAACTATCTTGTACCTGCAAAGGTATTTACATGGCTTACTAGCATTTCAACTTTCGGTGCAATTTGGACTTGGGGCATTATATTAGTCGCTCAAATTAAATTCCGTAAAAGCTTGCCTACTCAAAATAAACAAAAGTTATCATATAAAATGCCTTTATACCCATTAAGCTCATATTTCTCACTTGCCTTCCTTGCACTAGTCTTATGTATAATGGCGTATTCAGAAGATACACGAATTGCATTGATTGTCGGCCCAATTTGGCTTATCGGCTTAGCAATCGTATATTACATGAAAGGGTTTCATAAGATTGATGAAACACCTAACTCAAAAATTAGTTAAGCAAAACATCCCTTCCTTATTACTTGGAAGGGATGTTTTTATATCTATATAAATATTTCTCAACAAAATTCACGGTATTTTTACAATTTTTTAATATTTTTTATGTTTTCCGTCTTTATTTTTACAGAAAAATAAATTACATTATTAAAGCACATATATTTATTATTAGGGGGATTCTTCTATGAAGAATAAAAAATGGATTACATTTTCTTTAGCAACAGCAATTACACTAAGTATAGGGACCTCGTTCATACCGTCTACTTATGCCGAAAGCTCTGTAGACCCAGCTCCTGAAATTGCTGCAAAAGTTGTAAATCAAAACAATGGGAAGAAAGTATTATTTGATAATACACACGGTCAAACTGCTGGGACAGCTGACTGGGTTATTGACGGCGGCTTTTCTGACTTCGGAAACGGCATTGCAAAAAACGGATATCACGTAAAGGAACTTCGTAAATCAACACCTATTACGTACGAAGATTTAAAAGATTACAATGTATTTATCGTCCCAGAAGCTAATATTCCTTACAAAAAATCTGAGCAGGACGCTATGTTACAATATGTAAAAAATGGTGGTAGTATCTTCTTTATTGCTGATCATTACAATGCAGATCGTAATAAAAATCGCTGGGACTCTTCTGAAGTATTTAATGGATATAGACGCGGTGCTTGGGATAATCCAGCAAAAGGAATGTCTAATGAAGAAGCAAATTCACAAGCTATGCAAGGAGTAGAAAGCTCTGATTGGCTCTCTGACAACTTCGGTATTCGCTTCCGCTACAATGCACTTGGTGATGTTTCAGCGAAAACAATTGTATCACCTGAACAATCTTTCGGAATTACAAAAGGTGTTTCGTCTGTAGCAATGCATGCTGGTTCTACTCTAGCAATTACAAACCCAAAACTAGCAAAAGGACTTGTTTACCTTCCAGAAAATCCATCAAAATGGAATAACGCTGTTGATAGTGGCGTTTATAATGGCGGTGGTATTGCAGAAGGCCCATATGCTGCAATTGCAAAAGTAGGACTTGGAAAAGCTGCCTTTATTGGTGACTCTTCTCCTGTTGAAGATGCTACGCCAAAGTACGTTCGTGAAGATTCTGGCCAAACAAAGAAAACTTACGATGGTTATAAAGAAGAAAACGATGCTATCTTATTAGAAAACATCGTAAATTGGTTATCGAATAAAGAGACATTTACAAGTTTAGATCAAGTAAATGGTTTACAACTTGATTCACCTACAGCTCTACAGACATTTGAACAGCCAAGCTTATCAACAGAACCACAACCTGAACCTTGGGGTGCACCAAATGCAGGTTATCAATGGTTTAATACAAATACTTTCAAACCAGGTTCATACGGTTATAATGGTGCGGTAACAACAAGCGACTACGTCGTTACACACCCTAGCATTCTACCAAACAATGAAATTTTCCAAATGAAGATTCAAGTAAACAACTTACTACCTAATACAACTTATAACAACTATTCTTTAGGTATCTTCACTACTGGAGGAACACAAGTGGCTAAAGTACAAAATGCAAACGGCACTTGGCCATCTACTTTTGGATATAGCAGTGCATTTTCTTTCACAACAAACAGCTTAGGCTCTGCTGAGAAAGTTGTAAATGTACAGATTGATTCAAATACAATTGGACAAGCAACGCTTCGTCTACGCCAAAATACAACAACGAAATATAATGAAACTGTAACAATTAATAAGAAATAATAAAAAAGGCAATCCATACATGGATTGCCTTCTTCTCACTTCTCTTCCTTCGAGAAAAACATTCTTGAAATAACGATACCTATACTACCGACGATTAGGAATAACACTGCCCTAATCATCATCGATACCTCTGGTAAGTCAAGTAAGAATAACTTCCCTACCGTTACGACTAAAACGACTAAACCAGCATATAATATTTCATTCATATTTCTATTTCTTCCAAACCAAACCGCAAATAATGCATATACCATCCATAATAACGATACTGATACACTAATTACGCTTCCATCTGTAGATAAAACTTCACCGATTCTCGTAATTGTAATAAATACAATTATCATAAACCAATAGAGCACTATAGAATACATATATTTGCCGAAGCTCGCTAATACTTCTTTCGCTTCTCTCATGCAATAATAGAACGTTCCTATTAAAATAAGATGAGCAACAAAGCCTGCCGAAATAAATTGATCAAACGGGCTAAAAATAGTCTGTATCATTCCAATTGCGTAAACCGTCGCACTAACATACAATTTTATCTGTTGTTTTACTTTAATAGAAGTGACCATGCCGAGGAAACCTTGTAATAATAGTACAATCGCTGCATTCACTAAACTATACTCATATAAAATTGCTAAACTAAATGCTCCCATTGCGAAACTAAATAAGAGATTTGTAAATGTAGAATGTCTATTTTTCCTATATTCAAATACGAACATAGCGGCATGCACGATTGCACTAATAATTAATCCCCATGTTGTAAAATCAGGTATTTTTGAAATAGCTAGTATAAAGAACACTGCATTTGCACTAAATATCGCCAAACGTGGTTCTAGTATAAAACTTCTCTCCGTAAACATATGCCAAAATAATAGTAAATGAATCAAACCATATACAATCGTTAACTGTACTTGCAAGTTCTCTACTAACATTGACATAACAGCAAAGAAAACGAAAAGGACAATGGCAGCAACAGCGTAAGAAATCATATATAAGTATTTATAACGATTTTTCAACGCATACCATAATAAACTAAGTGTTAATACTGTCTCATATCCAAAGAAAATATAAGGATTAGGAGTCGTACTATTTAACAAGAATGGTACGAAGAACGCTCCGACCGCTACGAAAATAGTGAGATATTCCGATTGATATCTTTTCGCTAAATAAATACCTAAAATAACCCATGCAATATTACAGAGAAACGCGACACTTGCCGGAATAAATCCATATAAATAATGTGCTGCAAACGTTGTTAGAACAATCCCGGTAATACTTCCTCCAGCTAATACTAACCCTAACGCCTGCCGCTCTCTTTTAATTTGAATATCTCCTATATAATACAATCCGATAGATAATACGATACCAAACACAATTCGTATCGCTGGTGTTAATAAGCCAGCATCTACCCCTGCTTTAAATAACCAGATCACTCCAAGCAACATAATACCGACAAATACACGCGGTAACCATGTTTGACAAAACTTAATAATATTAAATGGCTCTGGTTTAAAAGCAGATATATCTACTTGTTTTACCTGACGTTCTTGCAAAGGCTCTTTTATCTTAACTATTTCTTCTTTTGGCTTTTCCTCCATTACCGTTTCAATATATTCTTTCTTGTTCTTACTAACATGTTGCTGAGCGTTTTCTACTTCTATTTCCCTTTGCTTTACTTTTAATTCAGCAAGTGCTTCTTGAATTGTTTCAATTGCCGTTTCGAGTGCTTCTATTTTCTTATCCAAATCCTTCTTCATACGCTCCCCCCTCATTTGTAACTCTCATTAAACCTATATATTACCAATTATCTTTATCATACTCCTAGTCTATTCATTTTCAATAGTATTTTTTCCAAAAAAAGAAAGGCGTCTTCCAAAATCGGAAAACACCTTTTTACTCAGTTATTCTTATTTAAAACAATGCTAACGATGAAACCAAGACACATGCCTACAATAGCTGGAACAATCCACCCAACACCTTCTGTATAAAACGGAATGTATTTTAATGCTGACGTCCACTGATTCATCATTACATTTTTATTTAAAATATCAATTGCACTAAATATCGCTACAACCAAAACAGTTACTGCATATACGTATGCATACTTTCCAATATACTGATGGAATACCCCTAGAATAATAAGCGTTAACGCAATTGGATAAATAAATCCAAGAATTGGTACTGATACTTTTAAAATTTGCGTTAACCCTAAATTAGCTAAAATCATACTAACAACGCTTACTATAAATGCCCACAATTTATAAGATACTTTCGGAAATGCACTCGCAAAAAATTGACTACAAGACGTAACAAGTCCAATTGAAACACATAAACACGCGATAGTAAAAATAAGACCTAATAAAACGACTCCGCCCTGTCCAAATAATGTAATCATAACTTGTGCTAACACTTTCGCACCGTTATCGAATGTTCCTAATGAGCCACTAATTGCCCCCACATATCCAAGGATGACATAAATAATCGATAATAATAATCCTGCCCCAATGCCAGCAATACTCATATATTTCGCTAAACCTTTATCATCTTCAATACCCTTTGCACGTAATGCATTTGCAATAACAATTCCAAAGATTAAAGCAGCTAACGCATCCATTGTTAAATATCCATCTAAAAACCCTTGAAACATAGGAGCTTGTCCATAGTTCCCTATTGGTTCTTTCATATCTCCTACCGTTGTAAACATACTCTTTATAAAAATGAGTGCAATCATACATAATAATAACGGCGTCAAGACTTTTCCAAACAACCCCATTAATTTAGATGGGGATAAACTTAACCAGTAAACAATACTAAAGAAAATAACTGTGTAAAACAATAATAATCCGTTTCCTGCTTCAGGGAATAACTGACCTGGCCCCATTTCAAAAGCTAAACTTCCCGCACGTGGTATACCAAGCCCAGGTCCAATAAATACATACACGATACATGGAAAAATAATTGCAAATGAAGAATGAACCCTACCCGCTAACGTTTGAAAACTTCCTGCTTTTGCAATGGAGATAACACCTAATATAGGAAGACCTGTTGCTGATATAATAAATCCTACTAATGAAATCCAAACATGTTCTCCTGCTTCATATCCAAGGAAAGGTGGAAATATCAGATTCCCTGCTCCAAAGAACATAGAGAATAACATAAGGCTAATAAGTAAAATTTCTTTTTTCTGTAACAATTTCATTTCTTTCTCCTTCTTTAATTTCATCTTTTATGAAATCAATTTCACATATAAAAAAGTACAATAACCCGCTTCCTTACAAAGAAAACATAGTCCATAGTCTATCACAAAAGAAACACCCATTCTATAGCTATTCCTCTTTTCCAATTTCTTCTGAAAAATCAACCTTTATTGACTTATAATAG
>NZ_JBEUTW010000125.1:0-22790 GCF_040492675.1 Bacillus sp. AP50 | reverse complement strand
ATGATATATACATACCTAAAATATTAACAAACGATAGTTATGGAGGTGTCCTTTTATGACACAAGATTTATTGTTCATTACAAAACCTACTGTAACGACCAAAGAGGCAGCTGACTTATTAGGAGTAACGGTACAAACAATTTTAAAAAAAGAAAAAGATGGATTAATAGAATGTGTATATAAAGATAACTGGAAGCAATTCGGTAGTAAGATTTTCTATTTAGAGGATATTGAACGTTTACAAAATGAAAATAAGGTTAAAGGCCTTAGCACAAAAGAAGTAGCTGAAATTCTTAATGTTGCACCATCTACTATCTTTACATACATCAAATCTGGAAAATTACCCGCCACAATGGAAGAAAAAAGAGGAAAACAAGTATATCTTATCGATGAGGAAGAACTAGAGATTTTTATGCTTGATTATGAAAAAACCAAAACAAAAGAGCGAAAAACATTCATTACGAAAATTCAAAATGAAGATATATACTTATATCAATTATTAACACATCAACATAACGGAAAAACAGCTAGGGTAATAGAGATCAATGGAGCAGACGGTAAGATTCTTACAGAAGACGAGGATATTTTCCCTCTATCCACTTATAAACAACATGATTACACCTTTGAACCATTCATTAAAAAAGCGGTAATTACAAAACGAGGGTATTTATCTTTTTCCTTTAAAAAACCTCAATTATTTAATTCCATTACTTATAATCTAATAAACTTATTTTATAAGGAGCTAGGTATCACAAATATGAGATTGAGTATTTCAGCAGATACTATCAAATTAGAAATTAAACCTTTCGTATTACAAGTAGATCCATTGCAGTTTCAAGAAGAGATTAAGTACTTACATTCTCATATGAAATCTGGCACGATTCTTCCACATGTAGAAGGTATTTACTTTAAAAGTAATGTAGAGCCATTAACTTTTCATGCAGATCATGAATTTAAGCAAAAAGTAGTTCAAATGGCAGCGGAAGCTGGTATGAGACAGGAAGAATTCTTATTGCAAGCTGTAAATATCTTATATAACAAATTTAAAAGACAATATGCAAAATTGCATGAAAATTCTTTTAAATAAAAAAAAGAATCCTAGTCAATTAAACTAGGATTCTTGCTTTTCTATTATTTCTCTTGTGTTTTTTCCCAATCAGCTAAGAATTTCTCAATTCCTTGATCTGTTAATGGGTGCTTCACTAATGAAGCAATTACGTTTGCTGGGATTGTTGCAATATGTGCACCGTTTAATGCTGCGTCAGTTACGTGAACACTGTGACGTACAGATGCTGCAATGATTTCTGTTTCGATGCCATGAATTGCAAAGATTTCTGCGATTTGACGAATTAAGTCCATACCGTTATGACCGATATCGTCTAAGCGACCTAAGAATGGTGAAACGTATGTTGCACCAGCACGAGCTGCAAGTAATGCTTGAACTGCTGAGAACACTAATGTAACGTTTGTACGAATTCCTAAATCAGAGAACGCTTTTACTGCTTTTAAACCTTCTGTTGTCATTGGAACTTTTACTACAACGTTTGGAGCAATCTTCGCTAGTTCTTTTCCTTCTTCAATCATCTTATCAGCTTCTAAGCTAATTACTTCTGCACTTACAGGTCCTTCTACAACGTTGCAAATTTCACGAATGCGTTCGTGGAAGTCTACGCCTTCTTTTGCTACAAGTGATGGATTTGTCGTTACTCCAGCTAATACACCTAATTCATTTGCCTCTTTAATTTCGTTAACGTTTGCTGTATCAATAAAGAATTTCATTTGTTGTTCTTCCTTCCTAATTTTCATTTTATATTTATTTATTTTTCTTAATAAGCTCTAATTCAATCGGAATAGATTTGTCCACTTTTTTACCTTGTGTTATCTCTTTTGCTGTTTGCATCGCCTTCTCCCCGATTAATTCCGGTTTTTGAGCAACTGTTGCAGCCATACGCCCATCGTTAACCGCTTTCACTGCATCGTCTGTTGCATCAAATCCAACAACGACTACATCTGTTTTTCCAGCAGACTTCAATGCTTCAAGTGCACCTAATGCCATCTCATCGTTATGCGCAAACACGGCTTTAATATCACCATTTGCTTGCAAAATGTTTTCCATAACAGATAATCCTTTCGCTCTATCAAAATCAGCCGCTTGTTTTGCAACTACTTTTAAAGACTTATCGGCTACGTTATGGAATCCTTTCCCACGTTCACGAGCAGCGGAAGATCCAGGGATTCCTTCTAACTCAGCAACGTTTGCTCCTTCGCCAACTAATTCCCGAATGTAATCACTAGCCATTTGACCACCTTCAATATTGTTAGAAGCAATGTGAGAAACAACCTTACCTGAATTCGCAACGCGGTCTACTGTAATAACAGGAACATTTGCTGCATTCGCCGCACTTACTGCTGAAGCAACAGCATCTGAATCGGTCGGATTAATAACAACTACATCGACACCCTTTTGAATTAAATCTTCAACATCGTTCGTTTGCTTTGCTGCATCATTTTGTGCATCAACAGCAATTAATTCGATGCCACTATCTTTCGCTTTCTTTTCTGCACCCTTTTTCAAAGTTACAAAAAAGGGATTATTTAAAGTTGAAACAGAGAATCCAACTTTAATAGTTTTATTTCGACCTTTATCGCTAGAATCCTTTGCCCATTCTGGCGGTTCCATTGAACAACCAGCAGTAATGACCATAATACATGCAACGAGTATAAGTAACCATTTCTTCATGAACTGTCCCTCCATTACGCTTCTTTTCTGCGATCAATTAATACAGCTAGTAAGATTACAAGTCCTTTTACAACTTGTTGGAAGAAAGAAGATACACCTAATAAATTTAAACCGTTATTTAATACACCGATAATAAGTACACCGATGAATGTACCAACAATCCATCCTCTTCCCCCAGAAAGACTTGTTCCACCTAATACAACTGCTGCAATTGCATCTAATTCATAAGAAGTACCTGCAGTCGGCTGTGCAGAATCTAATCGTGATGTTAAGACAATACCTGCAAGCGCTGCCAAAATTCCGGAAAGACCGTAAATCATTACTTTAATTCTCGTAACATTAATACCTGATAGTGCTGCTGCTTCTTCATTTCCACCAATTGCAAATGTACGGCGACCAAATGTCGTTTTCTTCAAAATGAAGTACAGTACTGCGAAAGCGATCATCATTGTAACAGCTGGTACCGGAATACCAAGAAAATAACCGCGGCCAAACATTTGGAACATTAAATGATCACCAAGACCAGTGATCGGACGTCCGTCCATATAAACAAGCGTCAACCCACGAAAAATAGTCATTGTTGCCAAAGTTGCAATAAATGGAGCTACTTTTCCTTTCGCAATGATGATACCGTTTACAATTCCCATTACAAGACCTGCTAATAATCCAACTGCCATTGCAAGGAACGGATCCATGCCACTTGCCATCATTCCAGCAACAAGTGCACTTGATAATGCTAAAATAGAACCTACCGATAAGTCAATACCCCCTGTTAAAATTACGAAGGTCATTCCGAATGCAATAAGCGCATTAATCGATACTTGACGCAGTATATTAAATAAATTTGGAATTTCAATAAACGCTGGATTTAAAGCTGTAATTACGACGATAATTAATACTAAACCGATTAAAGAACCGAGTTGTTGTAATACATTCCCCTTCTTAGTCATCCTTACTCTCCCCCTGTAGCTAGTGCCATAATAGACTCTTGTGATGCCTCATCTTTCCCTAAAATCCCGCCTACTTTTCCTTCATGAATAACAAGAACACGATCACTCATCCCTAAAACTTCTGGAAGCTCAGATGATACCATAATAACGGCATCTCCTTGCTCCGTAAGCTTATTCATAATAGAGTAAATTTCTTTTTTCGCTCCAACATCAACACCCCTTGTTGGTTCATCTAAAATGAGTAACTGCGGATGAATGCCTAGCCATTTTGCGATTACAACCTTTTGCTGATTTCCACCAGAAAGAGATTTCACTGCCTGCTCTCCGCTAGATGCTTTCACATTAAGAAGTTTCATCATATCCGCCGTAAACTGTTGTTCTAGCTCGTTGCTTAGAACACTTCCCTTTGAAAGACTTTCTAAATTTGGTAAAGCTAAATTTTCTCGAATTGAAAAATCTAACACTAATCCTTCAGACTTTCTATCTTCTGTAATGAAAGCAATTCTTTGTCTAATTGCATCTATTGGACTATCAATCTTTACTTCTTGTCCATTTATAAAAATTTGTCCAGAGTCTAAAGGTTCATAACCAAATATCGCTTTCATAATATCAGTGCGACCAGCCCCCATCAAACCAGCTATACCAAGGATTTCACCTTTCCTCACTTGAAACGAAACATTTTCAAATTTCCCTTTCTTCGTTCCGTTACGCATTTCAAAAATGACATCACCAATTTGACTATTTCGCTCTGGGTAACGTTCACCAATGCTGCGCCCCACCATCATACTCACTACTTCATCAAATGATGTTTCTGGAATTAATCTCTTTCCGACGAATTCTCCATCACGCAAAATCGTAATAGCATCACATATTGAGAAAATCTCTTCCATACGATGCGAAATGTACACGAATGAAACACCTTCTTTACGTAACTTATTGATTACTGTAAAGAGCGTTTCGATTTCACGATCCGTCAGTGCCGCAGTAGGTTCATCCATAATAATAACGCTCGCGTTTGTCATTAATGCTTTCGCAATTTCGATAATTTGCTGTTGTCCAACCGATAATTCTTCTGCTAACATAGCGCCTCTTACATGCAACCCTAACTCCGCTAGTTGCTGCTGCGCAATCGCGTTCATTTGTCGAGTGCGTAAAATACCTGTTTTCCCATACATTAACTCTTTGCCGAGAAACATATTTTCAGCTACTGTTAAATTCGGCAATATGTTTAGTTCTTGATGTATAAATGCGATGCCGTACTCTTCAGCTTCTTTCGCATTTTTAAAGGTGCGCTCTTGCCCATCAATCGTGATTGTCCCACCATCTTTTTTGTATACACCTGTTAAAATCTTCATGAGCGTTGATTTACCCGCTCCATTTTCCCCCATCAATGCATGGACTTCTCCTGTTTCAATCATAAACTGTGCATTCTTCAAAACAGGATTTCCATTGAACGCCTTTGAAATGTTTTTCATTTCAATATGCATTCCCATCACTTCCCTTTATTAAAAAATCACGCCTGCATGTAAAATTACATTTGCATAAGGCGTAGCCTCGCCTGTACGAATAATCGCCTTCGCTTTCTTTGTATGCTCTTTAAATTGCTCATGAGATACATACTCAAATGCTGGCTCTATTAATTTCTGCTCTATTTCTTTATTTACTTCCGCATTATTTATAATAACTTCTTCTGCTAACGTCACTTTTTCGATTGCCATATCATCAGCTACCACTTGCAATACATCTAAAAAGCTAGGTTTTCCAATTTCAACAGCTAAATCAATTCTTTTTACTCCGTCAGGAATTGGTAAACCGCAATCAGCAATTACAATCGTATCCGTATGCCCAAGTAAAGCAAGGATTGATGCAATCTCACTGTTTAATACGCCGTGTTTCTTCATCCAACAATCACCTGCACTTCACGTAATTTATCTCTCGTTGGCATGCCGCCTTGCGCCCCAAGTTTCGTTACAGAAAGACCACCGGCAATATTCGCGAAACGAATTGCTTTTTGAAGTGTCTCTCCTTCAGAAAGTGCAACTGCTAACGCACCATTAAATGTATCACCAGCTCCAGTTGTATCCACTACATCAACAGCAATGCTAGGAACATGTACAATCTCCGTGCCATTATGGAAACGAACACCGTTAGAACCTTCTGTCATCAATAATTTATTGGGATACTTCGCCAATAAATCTTCAATTGGTGATGTAAAATCATCTAATACGATGCGGCACTCATGTTCATTTGGCGTAATATAAGTCGCTTTTTCTAAAATTTCTTCTGATAAAACTTGTGCTGGCGCTGGATTCAACATAACAGGAATATTATGTTCCTCACAAATAGCCAATACATATTTTACTGTTTCAAGTGGAATTTCTAGTTGAAGAACAACCATATCCGCTTTTACAAGAAGGTCTTTGGAGCGATCTACAACTGACTTATTTACAAGAGCATTTGCCCCTTGTACGACAACAATACTGTTATCTTCTTCTGCTAAAACGATATGAGCAATTCCTGTCGTTCTATCTGTAACCGGTACCACATAATCGATAAAAATGCGTTCGTTCTCTAGATTTTTTCTAACTACTGTTCCATAATCATCATTTCCTACCGCTCCAACCATTGCTACATTTGCTCCTAATCTAGCTGCAGCAACTGCTTGGTTTGCTCCTTTCCCTCCTGGGATTGTATGAAACGCTTCACCATTTACTGTTTCTCCTGCTTTCGGCCGTTTTTTTGAAACAGCCACTAAATCCATTGAAATGCTTCCTACTACTGCAATATTTGGCATCTGTTTCATCTCCTTACTTTGTTGTATTTCGTTCTATAATTTCGATCGGCAAACGATAGTGTTTCTCTTCTAATGTATTTCCTTCCATTTGCTCTAACAACAACTCTGTTGCAATTTTCCCCATTTCATATATCGGTTGTGCAACTGTTGTAATAGATGGATACATCATTTCCGTTAAAGAAATTCCATCAAATCCGATAATTTGTAAATCATTTGGAATGACAATCCCCTTTTGAAGTGCAGCCTTTACAATACCAATCGCAATTAAATCATTCCCAGCAACAATACCATCAATATGCGGGTATTCTTCTAATAATTCCATCGCTACACGCTCACTATTTGCTGGATCAAACGTACTCTCTGCAATCATATACGAAAGATTATTTTGCGTAATAACGTCTACAAAACCTTCAAAACGTTCATTTGCAGTACTCACATCACGTGGACCGCGAATATGTGCAATATGTTTACATCCTTTATCTAGTAACAACTTTGTCGCAGCCTGACTTCCTGCATAGTTATCTGCATATACAGTAGGAATACGCTCATTAAACATACGGTCAATCGCAACAATTGGAATAGATAAATTCATGTAATTAACACTATTTTGTGGATTCGTTGCTACAATAAATCCATCTACATTATTTTGTCTAAGCACATCAATATATTGTTTCTCTTTTTCTAAACTTTCATCAGAGTTACAAAGGACAACTGTGTAACCTTGTTTATGTGCTACATCTTCTACGGCACGTGCAACTTCCGGAAAGAATGGATTCACGATATTTGGAACAACTAAGCCAATTAAACGAGACTTTTTATTATACAGTGAACGCGCTACTGTACTAGGCTTATAATCTAACATCTCAATTGCACGTTCTACCTTTTTTAATGTATCTTCGTGAACATATCCATTTTTATTTAGAACTCTGGAAACGGTCGCAACAGATACTCCCGCTAATTTCGCAACGTCTTTGATCGTACTCATTCTCTTTTCTCCTCATTTCATGTAACCGTTTACAGAAAATAATATAACGTATTTCTAAAAATACGTCAATCATTTCTCACTAAAAAGCTTTTAAGGTTATACTCAAAAAAGCACCGCCATAAGGCGATGCTTCTTCATTACGAGTATGATACAGTTTTTTCTTTTTCTTCTACAGCAGGCTCTTTAGCATCTTTTTTACGATCTGACAATTTAATTTTTTGTAAGAAAATCGTAAAGATGGCACCTACTACGATAAATACTAATCCTGTTAAGAATACAGTATGAAGCGAGTCTACTAAAGAGTTTTTCAAAATAGGTACAATACTGTTAGCGAACGCTTCTGGCATTTGTTTTAATGCCTCTGGGCTAAATAGCATTGAATATAAACCTTGTGGATCTGTGTGAATCATATCTTTAAATTTCGTTACCATTTGTCCCGCTTCTTTCGGGAATGTATCTAATACAGGTACTAAATTCTTTGTTAATGTCGCACCTGAAGTGTTATTCATAATTGATCCTAAAATTGTAATACCAAATGTACCACCGATTTGTCGGAAGAACTGACTTGATGATGTTACAACACCAAGGTCTTTTTTCGGGAAGCTTTCTTGTAACGCTAATGTTAATGTCGGCATTACAAGACCCATTCCTAAACCGATAACCATCATATAAGAAGTAGCTGTAAGCTTCGTTGTGTGCATATCCATCGTTGTTAATAACCAGAAACCACCGGCCATAATAAGCATACCTGCGATAATTTGTGGTTTTACACCAACTTTTAATACAAGTTGCCCACCGATAATACTCATCACAATCATTGTAATCATCATTGGAGTCATAATTGTTCCTGATTCAGCAGCACTTACTCCTACAATACCTTGCATGAAGAATGGTACGAACATAATCGCGCCGAACATTCCAATACTCATAAAGAATCCAATCGCATTCAGTATTGTAAATGTGCGATTTTTAAAGAAATGCATTGGTAAAATTGGCTCTTCAGCTTTCGTTTCAACGATAACAAAGCTAACGATACCAATTACAGCTAGTGCAAATAAACCGATAATTTGCCAAGAATCCCATGCATAATCTTTTCCGCCAAACGTTAGCGCAAGTAATAAACTTACAACACCGAGAATCATCGTAAAGATTCCAGCGATATCGATTTTAATTGGTCCTGTTTGTTTATGCGATTTTAATCCCATTGCAATAAAGATTGTCGCTAAAATACCAACCGGTAAGTTAATGTAGAATACCCATCTCCAGTTCACTGCATCTACAATCCAACCACCAACTTGTGGTCCAATTACAGAAGCAAGACCGTATAACGCACCAAAAATACCTTGCCATTTCGCACGTTCTTTTCCCGTGAACATATCTCCAATAATAATCATAGCCATTGGCATCATAATACCGCCACCAAGACCTTGAATACCACGGAAAATAATTAATTCTGTCATACCATTTGCCATACCACATAACGCCGAACCAATCATGAAAATAACTAGCCCTGTTATATATACGTTACGACGACCAAGTAAATCCGCTAATTTACCTGCAATTGGTACAACTGTCGTTGATGTTAACATATAAGCTGTCGTTAACCATGTCATTAAACTTAATCCGCCTAGGTCACCGACGATACGTGGCATTGCTGTACCAACAATTGTTCCATCTAATGCAGCAAATAGCATCGCGATTACTAAACCGATTAACAACAACTTTCTATTTTGATTTTCTTGTTGCTCCATGTAATCTCCTCAATTCCTCTTAGTTATTCTCTTTTTTCTCTTGTGTCCCGCAAATAATGGTTTCTAACTTCTCAAAGAGACGTAATAAATCTTCTCTTTCTTGCAACTCTAAATGTGAAAAGTATTTTGCAATATGCTCGTTACGAGCTGTCATTGCCTCTTCTACTCTAGCTTTCCCCTTTTTCGTTAACTCGATGATGACAACGCGACGGTCATCTTTGTCGTGATAGCGTTCTACAAGTTCTTGATCGATTAGACGATCAATCATCACTGTAATCGCGCTAGGCTTCACATACATCTTTTTCGCTAATGTTGTCGCTCTTGAAGCCCCATAATGATCTAAAATCTTTAAAATATAAAACTGCGGTGGTGTAAGTCCTGTCGCTTGCATTTGTTCTAATAACTCCGTCTGCATTTTCTTTCCAATCGAAAAGGCAAGAGCTTGAATTTTATCGATATGCGTCATATCATTTGGCATGTTATCCACCTCTTATTTAAACAATAAAATATTTAATGTATTTAAATATTAATCCCACGAACAAAATCCGTCAATACTTTTATTCATAAAAACGTTTACATTTTTGTCACAAAGTTGTATAATTTTCGACGAAGTTAATATTGACAGTCACGGAGAAACGGAGTACACGGCTATGAATCATAAAAAAGGAAACTTTTTTATATTTCATGGCCTTTTTATGTTCTCTGTCTTAAAACGCTTCGAATTAATTAGGGGAGGATTTTCATTTTATGTTTTTCACACAATTATTTAAACCTGCGCCCCACGCGGAACGCTTACCAGCTGATCGCGTTGATAGCGAATACCGTAAATTACGTTTACAAGTATTCTTAGGTATCTTCATCGGTTATGCAGGTTACTACTTTGTTCGAAAAAACTTTTCACTAGCAATGCCATACTTAATCGAGCAAGGCTTTAGTAAAGGGGAACTTGGGGTTATCCTTTCAGCAGTTTCTATCGCTTACGGATTAAGTAAATTTCTTATGGGTATCGTATCCGATCGTTGTAATCCTCGCTACTTTTTAGCAGCTGGGCTATTTTTATCAGGTATCATTAATATTATTTTCGGCTCATTTTCTTTCATTACAACGAGCATTATACTTATGTTTGTACTTCAGTTTTTAAATGGATGGGTACAAGGTATGGGATGGCCTCCTTGTGGTCGTACGATGGTTCACTGGTTCTCTATTAGCGAACGTGGTACAAAAATGTCTATTTGGAACGTCGCTCATAATGTTGGCGGAGCGCTTATGCCTTCACTTGTAACATTAGGCTTATACTTCTTCGCAGATGACTGGAAAAGTATTTTTTACTTCCCAGGTATTCTTTCAATTTTAGTTGGTATTTATGTATTAATTACGATGAAAGATACGCCTCAATCTTGTGGACTACCTTCTATTGAAGAACATACTGGAGAATATCCACCAGATGAAAAAGTAAAAGACCGCGAACGCGAGCTTTCAGTAAAGGAAATTTTATTTAAATACGTATTAAACAATAAGTTTTTATGGTACATCGCTATTGCGAACGTTTTCGTATATTTCGTACGTTACGGCGTTGTAGACTGGGCTCCTACTTATTTAGTAGAAGAAAAAAGCTTTACTCATAGTAGCTCACGTACTGCTTACGCTCTATATGAATGGGCTGGTATTCCAGGTACACTTCTTTGCGGATGGATGAGTGATAAACTATTTAAAGGACGTCGTGCACCTGCTGGTATTCTATTTATGGTCGGTGTATTTATCGCAGTTCTTGTTTACTGGTTAAACCCTCCTGGTAATCCAATGGTTGATAGTATCGCACTTGTCGCAATTGGATTTTTAATTTACGGACCGGTTATGTTAATTGGTCTACACGCTCTAGACTTAGCACCAAAGAAAGCTGCTGGAACTGCAGCAGGCTTAACTGGATTCTTCGGTTACTTAGGCGGAGCTGCTTTCGCTAGTGCAGCTATGGGCTTTATCGTAGATGCATTCGGATGGGATGGCGGATTCATCTTATTACTTGCATCTTGCGTACTTGCAATGTTCTTCCTTGCTCTTACTTTAAATACAGGGTCAGTAAAACAAAAGCAAGCTTAAATAACATATAACAAGCATAAAAATAGCTCTTAGCATTTACATACATGCTAAGAGCTATTTTTTATTTTCATTGCTGTTCCTACTAATGATAACAACCAATTCCTTCCCTACTATAAAATTAAAAGATTTGATGAAACACCTTTATTAAAACAGCTAACGTAACAGATGCAGCAAATCCCCCTAGACAAATTAAGCTTACCCCTTGACTATATGACAAATTTTGAAATGATTTCATTACTTCCATCCTCCCTATCTCCCCTTTGATACTTTTATTTTACCAATGGGAAAAATCTCATAACATCGATTTCTCTAACAACTAACTTACAAATTTGTAAGTTAACATCTTTTCAACTTATATATCTAGTATTTCCACAAATAAGAGTCATTTATACATAAAAAAAGACCTCAGTTATACTAAGGTCTTCGTTACATTCTATTTCATTTTATAATCATCACCGGACATTTCACTCGTTTTGCTATTTTATGACTTACACTTCCAAGCACCATTTCTTGCAGTGTATTGAGCCCTCTACTTCCAGCAATGACAAGATCTATATCTCCTGTATTTACATATTGAACAATTGTATCTCCAGGATCACCATGTAATATCGTAATTGTATAAGAAATGTTCTCTTTCTTTAATAAACCTTCAATCTCTTTTAATTTATCTTTTCGACTAGCCGATATTGTTTCTAAATCTGTTTGACCTTGTATAATATCTGATTTTGCCGTTCTATTATCTACTACGTACACAACTTCAACATTTGTTTCTTCGCTACATTTCGCAATATAGGTTGCATGCTCCGCTGCTCGAAGTGCATGTTCAGAACCGTCACATGCTAATATAATTTGTTTGTACATATGCTGAATCCCCTTTTCGTTATCCTATTCGTATTATATAATAAAGCCCCCTAAAAAGGAGGCTTTTAACTAGCAATTCTTTTATTATAAGTAGCTAAATTTGCAACAAGTTTTGAACTACGTTCATTTAATCCTGTTATACTTACTTTCACACCACTTTGTTCATACTTCATGATAACTTTATCAATTGATGCCACTGCTGAATCATCCCATACGTGCGCATGAGTAAAATTCATTTCAATTTCTTTTACATCTTCTTTAAATGAAAAATTATTTATGAAATCGGCTGTAGATACAAAGAAAAGTTGACCGTGAATTTCGTATATTTTCTTATTTTCAATATATAAATGTTTCACGTGAATCTTTTCCATATTGAATGCAAATAACACCGCACTAATTACTGTTCCGATAATTACACCTAATGCTAAATTATGTGTAATTAGGACAATCACAACTGTTACGATCATAACAAATGCGTTTCCTTTTGGTACTTTATGAATTGTTGTTACAGAGTTCCAATCAAACGTTCCGATTGAAACCATGATCTTTAACAAGCGTTACCATTAATAATGCCATTGCACCTGTTGCAACTGAAATCATCCCAGTTCTTCCGCCAACAAATGAAATGGTAACTGCAATACAAAAGGCTGCGTATAGTCCAACTGTTGGATCCACGCCTGCAATAACAGAGAAGGCTATCGCTTCAGGGATTAATGCTAAAGCAACGACAATTCCTGATAACACGTCCCCTCTCACATTAGAAAACCAATCATTTTTTATCGTTTGAAACAAAATACCACTCCTCTACTCCTTTATCATTTGATTTTCTCCATAAGAAAATCTAGCCGACTGCACGAAGGCTATTATATAACGAGTAGAAGATTTTTTACTATGTAAAAGTTTCCTAAAGAAAAAGACGCTATATCAGTAGCGTCTTTGCTCATTTCATTAATGTCCACCGTGTCCTTGACCACTTTCCTGAACAATTTCTAACCTCTCATCTAGTATTCCTTGTGTTTCAAATGAAATATCACTCGTACTTCCTAATAAGAAACCGTGATTATATGGTCCAAGTGTTGGATCATCTTTAAACTTCGGCTGAATAGTAGCAAGGAAGTCATACACTGGTTGTGAAGCTTTACCTTCTTCTAATAATACAACAGGTGCATGTTTACCCATATGTGAAAAAGGTGCCCCAGCAACTGCTAAATCTGGTGTTTTACTTGAAACAAATGATAAACCGTGACCAGGTTTTGTGAATCCCCAGCCAAATTTTGTTTTTTCATCTTTAAATTTAGCGAACGCAATCGAGTTTTCTGTAGGGGTCTCTCCACTAATACGCGTTACTTTCCCGTATTTGCTTAGCTCTTTTTCTACTTCTTTTGAAACAATTTTTTCTGGCCCTAATACATATATATTTGCTTTATCTTTTCTCATTTTTAATGCCTCTATTGTCGCTTCTGGCACTTTATTCTTTTCTGTATAGAGTAGTGGTTCCGGCATATGAGAAATCCAATTTACAGCGGGGGTTGTATATAAACGTCCTTCTTCTGCAGACGAACCGATAATAACACTATTTGGGTAGCTTCCTGTTATATCGGCATACTCCTTATCAACATCCTTCGCAAATATAGCTGGGTCCGTTTCTTTTATTTGTTTTACTTTATAACCTTTTAATTGTTCAAGCGCGCTAGTACCTACATCTCCCATCACCATAATTTGTGTTCCATCTTTCGTTCCGATTGGATTTAATCGTTTTATTTCTTTTAACGTCATTTCCGGTATCTTTTCTTTTTCTATAAATAAAATCGGCCCGTTATTCGGATGATGAATAAGATCTGCACTCGCAATACCTAATTGCCACTCGCTTACTGGTACTAAAATAACAGCACCTGGCTGGTTCTCCTTATGAGTTGCTGGCCATATCGTTTGCGAAGTTAATACTGCCATTTTTAGGGGGGCATTTGTATTTAACCTCGTCACATTTTTTAGACTTGTCGTTAATAAATCATTAGATGCACCTTCGTTCATTTCTTTTGGCGCCGTTACCTCCTGATTCATTTTCATTTCCTTTTGCTCTGTTTTCTTCTCTTTTGTAGATTCATGGTTTTTATGGTCTGTATTCGTTTGTCCGCATGCAGCAAGACCAACTGCTGTAATTATTGTTATCCCAAAAATTCGGGTCATTTTTTTCACTATACCGCCTCCGTATTAATCATTTTTGAGCCAATATGATTACCTAAAATGTAATTTCAACTCCACAATAACAAGCAATTCTGAAGAAATTATGCAGACGCATCATAATCTGCACCATTTCTTCATGATTTTGCATTACACTTTAAGTAACGATTATAAATATGGAGGGCTCTCTATGATTGATATACTGCTTGTAGACGATGAACCGAGAATGCTTGAATTATTAACGCTTTATCTTACACCAATTGGATATAACTGCGTATGTGCGACTTCAGGAGAAGAAGCTATTTTACATATAGAAAATCGAAACTTTAAATTTGTTTTACTCGATATTATGATGCCAAAGATGGACGGATGGGAAACGTGCAAAAAAATCCGATCTTTTAGTAACATTCCTATTATTATGGTTACAGCTCGTGATCAAACAGTAGATGTCGTTCAAGGATTAAAAATTGGAGCCGATGATTACGTAACGAAACCTTTCCATGAAGAAGAACTTTTCGCAAGAATTGAAGCCGTTTTAAGACGTACAAATGAACATAAACAAATCCAATATCACGGTATTGTATGGGATGAAACAAAACACTTCGTTTCTGTCCATAATGAAGAACTCCTTCTCACACCAATTGAATTTTCTTTACTCGGATTATTTTTACGCCATGTGAACTACGTATTAAACCGTGATCAGCTCATCGAACGAATTTGGGGGTTAAACACAAATACAGAAGATCGCACAGTCGATTCACATATTCGTAATTTACGTGATAAATTGCGAAAAGCAAATTTCCCTATTGATCATCATTTAAAAACCGTGTATGGAGTAGGTTATCGATGGATTGATACTGAACAGTAAGGGGCAAAACGATGAAACGAATTTCAATTCAATTCGGATTTTATTTTTTAATTGTTACACTTTTAATTGAAAGTGTTCTCTTTATTTTGCTCTATTATAGTCTTGTAAACACTAGAGTAAATGAAGAAATGACAGCTTTATTAAAGCGAGGAAATAGTCATCGAGATGTACTTGAAAAATATTACGATGAGCAAACCATCTCTCACGTAGCATTAATGGAATCTGAAGCTGAAACAACTGTCGTTATTACAAATGCAAATAAAGAAATACTAGCTAAATCTAACGAAATAAACACGACTATAAACGATCATATTAGTAAAATGCAAACTCGAACAGACCATAACGGAGCGATTATAGAAAATCATTGGAAAACATCTAATTATATATGTACAGTTAGCCCCATTGTAGTAGATGGAAAACATGAAGGCTATGTGTACATGTTTCTTGGAACAGAATCAATTGAAGAGCTGGTTAATGGGTTAACGAAACAATTCATTATTGCCGGTATCATCACATTTCTACTAACAGTCATCACCATTTTTCTATTATCTCGATTATTAACAAAACCATTGTTACACATGAAACATGCCACTGAAAAAATGAGTAAAGGTGATTTGTCCGTTTCATTAACAACTACTCGAAATGATGAAATTGGTGAACTAGCATCATCTATCCAGACGCTCGCAAATGATCTACATTATATGAAAACAGAGCGAAGTGAATTTCTAGCAAGTGTTGCTCACGAATTACGAACACCGTTAACATACGTAAGAGGTTATGCAGACATTGCATTAAAAGAAAGCACCTCTCCTGAGCAACGTTTACGATATTTATCTATTATAAAAGATGAGTCTGATTACATTACAAACTTAGTTCAAGATTTATTTTCACTTGCACAAATGGAACAACATAACTTTTCTATTCAAGTAAAGGAAGTGCATTTACACACCTTCTTTACTCGCATAGCTGAAAAAGTAAACGCCATGTATAAAGAAAGATATATTAAGGTTTCTTTCTCTTGTCCTCCTACACTGCTAGTAAACTTAGATGAACAGCGGTTTGAACAAGTTATAGTAAACATTTTAAATAACGCTTATAGACATTCAAAAGAACATTCTCATATAAACATTTCTATTACAGAAGAACATAAACGTATCTCCATTACAATTGAAGATGAAGGCGAAGGTATTCCACCTGAAGACCTCCCTCACATTTTTGACCGCTTTTACCGTGTCGATAAAGCAAGAACACGATCTACAGGCGGAACTGGTTTAGGGCTATCTATCGTAAAAGAAATTGTAGAACTACACGACGGAAATATTACTGTAACGAGCGAAGTCGATTACGGGTCTTGCTTTATCATTTCATTGCCATCTATAAAGAAACACGACTACCATCAGTAGTCGTGTTTCTTTATCATTTTACTTTATAATATAAATTTACAAATTGCCCAAAACGTTTCGTATCCGTTAAAGTTAAATTAATTTCCGGATTCTTATCTTGAAATAACGGAACTCCAGAACCTAATATGTGAGGGGTAATCGTGACAACATATTCATCAATTAAATTATTCTTAAAGAATTCTCTCAGTAGATTCCCTCCACCGACCATCCATATTTTAGATCCTTCTTGCGATTTTAACCTTTTTGTAAACTCTACTACATCTTCATTTACAAACTCCACGTTTCCGTTTGAACCTTTTTCCGAATTAGAAAAAACATAACATTTTTTATCTAAGTACGGGAATGTTTCTGTATGCTCTACTACATAATTGTACGTTCTTTTTCCCATAATTATTGTATCAATCGTTTCGTACATTTCTGTATAACCGTTATCTCCCTCTCCTTCCGTTTCCATTAACCACTGTAAATCATCATTTTCTTTCGCAATATATCCATCTAAGCTCGCCGCAATAAATAAAACTATTTCACGTGACATATCTTTTCCTCCTTGCATCTCATCTTGATAACATATGATGTAAACAATATACTAACAATAAAACACGACAATTTATGTCATGTTTAAAAAGAAAAAAGGTGATACATTTGTCAAAAGCTAAACGCTTATTAGATATTCTTATATTTGCTTCTGCGAAAAAGGCATTTACTGCTCAAGAAATAGCCGATGAATTTAATATTTCCGTTCGTACTGTCCATAGATACATTTTAGATTTAAGTGATATGGGATTACCCATTTACGCTGAACAAGGTCGCAACGGAGGATATAAAGTATTAACGAATAGAGTAATTCCGCCTATTTTATTTACCGAAGAAGAAGCAGTTTCCATCTTTTTTGCCTTTCAATCTTTAAGCTACTACAGAGACTTACCTTTTAACACAGAAATAAATTCCGTTACACATAAACTATATAGCTCCCTACAACATGATGCGAAAGCGAAAGTTGACAAAATACGTTCTTATATCGCCTTTTGGAATCCGAAGAGAACAATTGATACACCACTTTTAAACGAAGTGTTAACAGCGGCTATTGAAAATAAAAATTTACACTTTCAATACGAATCTAAAACGGGGATAAAAACAAAACATGTTCATCCTATCGGTGTATATGCTCATGACGGGCTATGGTACTTACCGTCCTATGACTATGACAGGAAAAAAGTATTACTGTATCGCATCGATCGTATTCTTTCTATATTATCAACGAAAGAAAATGAGGATACATTCATGAATTTAGAAGAGTGGTTTTCCTCTAACTCTAACGTAGTACACATCCCTACTCAGTTACATGTTTTACTGACACCAGAAGGCGTACGCCAATGTAAAAGCGTCCCTTATCTTGAGGAATTCGTTATAGTAAACGAGGATGGGACAGGATATATAAATTCAACAATTGATAAAGGAGAAATCAATTTTATTACCCCTTTATTTTATAGACTCGGAAAAGATGCAAAAGTTTTAGAACCGACAGAATTGATAGATGGTTTACGTATGCGTGCGAAAGAAGTTTTACATATGTATGAAGACGAAAAAAGCTGCTAAATATAAGCAGCTTCTTTGTCCTGTTGTTCCTATTGTTTTATTATTGACGAATATCAAACCACCAACGATTTTTCGAATTCATATTTTCAGTGTCACCAATCCCTCTGTAATTGAAAGCATCCAAAAAGATTGAATCTAATTTATCTTCATCTACAAAATAACCTAAATTAACTTTTACCGTTTCTCCTGGTGTGATACTGCCAATATTGTAAAAGCTTTTTCCATCTCCATGAGGCTCTAAATAATCAACTTCGCCTGTCATAATATTTTTTTCTGCGATTCCATCTTTCCCAGCATACTGCCATGCATTTCCTTTATCTTCAAGAACTTTTATAGATGGAGTCATATAGATTTCTTCTGTCGCCTGTTTACCTATATTTTTCACTTTTGTTGTCAGGTAGACAAATTTAGGATGAATTAATTTTGATTCTACTAATTGATCAATTGAATCTTTACCATTTCCAATTTTATATTTATCTCTTCTATATGGTATCAATTGTCCAGCTTGATCCAAAGCTTGATTCCTGCTTAGTATTCCTAAGCCCATTTCATTAAAGTTCTCTTGTTTAAAATCTTTGATTGAATCAAAGGCTTCAACTTTTTCTATCACATATTCAATTTGACTGTTATCCATAGATATCGTTACTGGAGCCTTTTGCCCTATATGAAATAGTCGTTTGCTATCCTTCTTCAAAGGAATTACCTTAGTTGTTTTACTTTCTTGGCTAAAATACTTTTTATCATAATCGCTTATATATGATGACTTTTCTTTTGACGTGGGCTCAAGTGAAATGCTCCCTAGCACATCTATCATTTGTTCTTCGTTTATATCATTTCCAATATAACTTTGTAACATAATTCCTTCTTCCTCAAAATAGAGAAAAATTACTCTATTAAACATTAAATCTTTATTACCATTTTCTCTATGGACAATTACTGCCTTCTTACCATTTATCTCTTTTTCTTCATAATTTTTCGAGTACAGAGTTGGAAAATCTGAATTCCCTCCTACTCTCCAAAGAACGAATGAAAATCCACCCATTGCGTAGTTATCTTTAAAGGAATATTTCATAGCAGAGTCATCAATTGCTTCCATATTTTCTGGTAATTTATCGATTTTCAGCTTATACCACTTATCAGCCTTTTTCGAGTCCTTATTTGTTACTGAAATATTTACTTCATAATTTTGTTTTTGAACGATCATATTATAGACTTTTACTGCTCCAAAAACGGTTGTCGGCATGCCGATTAATAAGCAAGCAGCAGCGATTAACATACGATGTCTTTTACGCTTTTTCAGCGGTTGTCCATCTTGCAGCTTCATTTCCTCCATAAACAATTTCTTTTTGCGCGTATATGTATGTGAAAATTCATGTTGTTCTTCAAGTTTATCAAAATCATCTAAAGCAATTTTTTCAGCAAGTTCATATATTTCTTTGGAGTTCTTTGAATTCGTCATGTTGTATACCTCCTATCATATTTTGGACTCGTTTTCGAGCGCGTTCAAACTTCTTGCGGACATTTGCCTCCGTTATTCCCATGACACTTGAAATTTCTTGATACGTTAAGTTATAGAAGACTTTGTACTTAAACACCTGTCTATTAGACTCATTTAACTCTTTTAACAATGCATCAATTTGAACCTCGGACATTACACGTTTTTCCCACTCTTCAATATTTTCATCTACTGCTTCTGTTGATTCTCTTTCATATTCTTCTAAAAATGTTTCATGTCGTTTGTTTTTCCGGTAACTATCAATCGCCTTGTTTTTCGCGACCCTCAAAATGTAGCGTTTAAGCTCTTGAGTAGCCAAGCTATGGAGCTTTTCCAAGTTCTTATAAAGAGTAATAAACGTCTCTTGAACCGCATCTTCAGCCTGTTGAATATTATTTAAAATAGAATACGCTACATAATAAATCTTTTGTTCATACAACTCATATAGCTCTTCCATCTTTTCATAATCGTTGTTTGTAACTTTCATATAATTCCTCCTCTCACTCTATATAACGAATAAGCGCTATACTTTGTGACACTGCAAAATCTTTTTATGTATAAAATTTAATAATAGAATAAACAAAAGCCCAATTTCTCTATTTTAACTGAGAAATTGGGCTTTTTAATATTAGAATTTTCCTGACCGCTACGCCTTTTCAGTAAGCAGCATATGCTCTATCGCTTCTTTTAACAAATTCTTTGTCTCTTCCAAGTTATGATTCTTCTTTTCTCCCGGTTGTACCATATAAAACTCAGCAAACGAACGCTCTTTATATCTTGGTACGACATGCATATGATAATGTGTTAACTCGTTAAATACTCCACCATTTTGACAAACTGTAACTCCGTCAGGTTTATATACTATCTTAATCGCTTTTGCAATAAGCTTAGAAGCATCCATAACGGATTTTGCTACAACATCATTTAATTCATCTACTTCTACAACATGTTGCTTTGGCACAATTAAAGTATGTCCTGGGTAGAAAGGCGCATGATCTAAAAAGCAAGTTACATAATCATCTTCATATATTTTATATATAATTTCCTCTCCGCCTGCTAATTTACACCCTAAACATTCCATCATATTTCCCCCTTTATTAAAAACATAAAAACGTGAGAGCCGTATTCTCACGTTTTTATGTTTCATTTTATTAGTTCAATTGTTTCCGTAACCTTTATACTATCTTTTACAGATTGAACAATCGTACAATTTTTCACTGCAAGTTGCAGCGCCTTGTCCAGCTGCTCTTCTGTAATATTTTGCGCTTTAATTTTATAGTGCAAATGAACACTTTCAACTGGCTTCGATAACGCTTCACTTCTACCAATTTCAGTTTCGATTGTAAACGTATCGTATGGAATACGTTTCTTTTCTAAAATCGTTCGAAAGACAATTGCACTACACCCTGCGATAGAAGAAACGAGTAATTGTAACGGTGAATAACCGTTTTCTTTTCCAATCGCTAATTGACCATACGATAAATCTGCTTCTATATCATCGTGTTTGATTGTTAGTTTCATTTGTTTTTTCCATCTCCACTTTCATCGGTTTCTGCCGTTTCTTACTAATATAATAATATATATAGCAGAAAATGATAAATGGAATACCACAGTATAACGCCATTCTTTGTTCTGGAATAAACGCTAAACTAATAACAACGATACTATTTGTAATTAAAGCTAAAATTGGAACGATTGGGTATAGTGGTGTTCTATACTTTAAGTCCTCTAACTTTCCTCCGCCTTTTATATACTGACTTCTAAAGCGAAGTTGCGATAAAGCAATAATGATCCAACTTGAAACAGCTGATAAACCAGCTATAGATAATAAGTACATGTATACTGTATCTTCTGCAAGGAAGCTTGTTAATAAAGATAAAGCAGCTACAGCAATTGTTACAACTAACGCTGTAATTGGAATACCACGTTTATTTACTTTTTGGAAAGACTTTGGTGCCATTCCTTCATTTGCAAGTGACCATAGTATACGAGTTGCCGCATATAATCCTGAATTCGCTACAGATAGTAACGCTGTAATAATAACGAAATTCATAATATCAGCTGCATACGGAATACCGATTTTATCAAATACGACTACGAATGGACTTTCAATTACGCCAGCTTCTTTCCAAGAAATTAACCCTACTAAAATCGTCATTGTTAAAATGAAGAATAACATAATGCGCCATACTGTATTACGGATCGCGCGTGGAATTGTTTTTTCTGGATTTTCACTTTCTCCCGCTGCAATCCCGATTAACTCTGTTCCTTGGAACGAGAAGTTAACTGTAATCATCGTAAGTAATACGGCAGCTAGTCCATTCGGGAATAATCCACCATCGCTTACAAAGTTAGAGAAAAGAGGTGCTGCTTCTTTTCCGTCATATGATATAAACCCTAATAATGCACTACCACCAAGAACAACAAAGGCAAGAATGGTAACTACTTTAATACTAGAAAACCAAAATTCTAATTCAGCATAACTTTTTGCCGAAATTGCGTTTGAAGCATATAAAATAACACCGAATACAAGGCACCATACCCAAACATCAACATTTGGAAACCATCTTTTCATCATTAAACCTATTGACGTTAATTCTAGACCCACTGTTACTGCCCAGCCAAGCCAGTATAACCAGCCAATCATAAAGCCCGTTCCTGGTCCAATAAACTTCGTTGCATACTTTTGGAAAGATCCTGAAACCGGCATCGCTACCGTTAACTCTCCAAGACAAAGCATTGTTAAATACATAATAAATCCGCCTACTAAATATGAAAGGATGGCTCCCCCTGGTCCAGCCTGATTAATGGTGTAACCTGAACCTAAGAAGAAACCAGTTCCGATTACACCACCAAGTGCGATCATAAATAAATGTCTACTCTTCATCGTACGATGTAATTTCTCATTCGTTGGTTGCTGCATCTAAATCCTCCCCCTACCAATACCCCTATATCTTGTTAAAATTTTCTGATAATAAAAATATACACGAAAGCGATTACATTTTCTATATAAAATTAAAACTTTTCTGATAAAATAATATAAAAATCGAATTATTGCAAGATTTAGAT
>NZ_JBEUTW010000124.1:0-12515 GCF_040492675.1 Bacillus sp. AP50 | reverse complement strand
ATATAAAATCCCAACATATAATCAATTGAGATAGAGGTAGGAGACTAACTTCTGTCGGCCTCAAACCACCGTACATACGGTTCCATATACAGCGGTTCAAAATTATACGCAATTGTTCATAATCTTATCCTTAGGCTCTTCAATCCTTGTTTTCGCAGTATCCCTTTCAAAAAACTCTCTATTTGTATGCTTTCTCTCCAGCACCTAATTATTTCCTTAGATTTTCGACTCCAGTTCTTCGGTTCTTCCACTCCTTCCATAGAATCATTCTCAGTCTACGTGTAAACCCACCTTCAAGTTCTTTTAGTTTCGATGGTGTATCCATGAGTTTGTAGTATCCTCATTCAATAAAGTACTAATTCAATTCTTTTATTCGGTTTTCCATCTTTATATATTACTTTCTTAACATCATTTCCCGAGTTCTGCTTTGGATCTTAAAATACTTATTTGGAAAATACTGTTTTTTTAATTTATCTAGAATAATATTAGATAAAAGCAGAATCAATGGACCACCGTATACAAAATTTATCATAAGCCTCCTTGTGAAGTTCCTTCTGTGTTTAGGTTGACTAATCCTTGTCCATTATTCCTGCTTGTAGGTATGTATAGATTAATCTAAGATGCTTAATCTTTTGAGAGTGTGTCATCATAGGTCTGTCATAGTTTTACCTTATCGAAGAATTTTTCAAAATCTATGTCTATTACCACCTATAACCTTCTTCTATATAAACTTGCTCCAATCTGATTACATCATGTGAACGTTCCCCCAGACAAAATTCAAGACTTAGAAAAAGACGGAGCGTATATACTCGTTAGAACTTTGGAAATAGACTGTTGAAAAGAAAGCTTACCGCCTTCCTTCAGACTATGATATACCCTTATTTTAAGCTACAGCTACTATCACCCTTACCTTACAGTCCAGATCTTCACCTAGGTCGGGTACAAAAAACTTTCAGCCAGTTTGCCAACAGCTCCTTAAGTGTCAAATGCATATGTAACAGATCATTTTCCCAAAATAAAAATATAAAATATAAAATATAATTATATATTTTATATATAAATCACTATATTTCTCACTATAAAAGAGGTAATTTCACAAATGATAAAATCATCTAATACTGGAATCTCCCAGCTAAGTGCCCTACTCTTTCAACAGCAGAACTTAGCAAAATACCAGTAATCCTCCCTGCAGGGAATGCTCTTACAAACCTTTCATCTGGCCTACCAATAGCTCTTAAGTGTCAAATACATATATAACGGATAAAATTTAAAAATTTCAAAAAATATAAAATATATATTGCTTTTTTATATAAAATGTTATAAATTTACTTCGAGGGGGGTGAATTATATGAATGATAAAATTATCCAATACTGGAATGATCCAGCTAAACGTTCTACTCTTTCAGCAGCAGAACTTAGCAAAATGCCAGTAAATCCTGCAGGAGATGTTCTTGCAGAACTTTCAGACGCTGATCTTGATAAAGTAGTGGGTGCTACTGGTTGTGGTGGTACTTGTACATGGACAAAAGATTGCTCAATTTGTCCATCATGGTCTTGTTGGAGCTGGTCTTGCTAATAGCATAAGCTGTTCGAATCACGATCAGATGATTTAAACAGCTAGCACTATTACAAAAATACTTATTTCAGTTCTTTGCAATACCTTTAGAAAGAAGATAGCATTGCTATCTTCTTTCTAATTCTAAAGGTATTTTATATTTTTACATGATACCCCCAATCCTCTATTATTATTCTTGCATAATTATTAAAGATTTTATTTACATATAGGAGTGATCCCATGCTTGCAAATCAAGCTTTAAAAAAGGCATTTTTCATAGAAGAAAGAGTCCAAAAGAGCACAACTAGTAATCTCGCTCAAGAAATGCAGCCTGATGACTATTCTAATCTCCGGATCAGCAACTGGATAGACGGGATAGGCAAAAACGAAGATCTCTTTTTAAAAAACTTACATTTACATAATATAGAACACAAGGATTTATATAAAATAATGATAAGTAATAACTATGACTTCGATTCCAGTTCTGAGTGGCTTGCTATTGTTGGTGAATTAGAAAGATTTAATCATCAGGAACCGGAATTGCCACACATTCTCAAAAAAATAATTACTCTTAATCCAAATGAGCCAATTGCTTTTTTTAATTTTTTACTCCCCTTTTTAAAAATTGGGGTTGAGAGAATAGAAAAAGCAGTTTCATTATCTGAAAAAAAACATGGTTTCTCATTATCAAAAGAAAAGGTACTTTTCCAGCTTGTGCGTAATTTGGCCGAAACACTCAGCAAAGTGAGCTTCCGAACTCTAACTTTGGAATTGAATGTAGCAAGATTAAAAGAGCTTCTTGTCGGAGAAACACCTCAAGAGCGTTATAAATATTTTTCCTATACACTTTTAACCGATAAAAATTACTTAGCACAACTTTATAAGCAATACCCTGTCTTAGTAAGAATTCTTTCAGGAAAGACAATTAGATGGGCAGATAATTTTGCAGAAATTTACGATCACCTTCTACATGATAAGAAGACAATCGAACAGCATTTTTTTAATGGTACTCCTATAACGGCCATGGAGGATATAAAAACGAACATCTCCGATTCACACAACGGCGGGAAAGGAGTAGTTATCATAGAGTTCAACGGTAACAGGAATCTAGTGTATAAGCCAAGGCCTTTAAAAATCGATGAACAATTTCAACAGCTTTTGTGCTGGTTTAACGAACTAAAAGAGAAAAAATTGGAGCTTCTACCTATCACTCTACTAGATAGGGGTACATACGGCTGGAGTGAGTTTATAGAACATAAAGAATGCTCAACCGAACAGGAAGTAAACAACTTTTATCGTAGAATGGGATATTATTTGGCACTTTTATATTCTATAAATGCTATTGATTTTCACAACGAAAACCTGATTGCCAGCGGCGAATATCCAATGCTAATTGATCTAGAAACTCTCTTTAATCAAGATGCCGTACAGTCAACCGAGTCAGTTACTGCTCAAGAAGTAGCACTTAAAACACTAAGTCAATCTGTTTTGGCTACCAATATCCTACCAGTTTTCACGTTATTCAATAAAGCTGAGGGACGGGGCCTCAACATAAGCGGGATGGCTAACGGTGAGGAACAGATTTATCCTTCCAAAGTACCAGTTATCCAGTCGAATAACACAGATGAACAAAAAGTAGAACGTGGATACATTAAAATTCCTGCCAGCTCAAATTATCCAACATTAAATGGTAAAAAAGTAAGTGTCACTATGTATATAGATGACATGATGGCAGGATTCAAGGAAGCCTATGATTTACTGGCCGCGAACAAAGATTGCCTAAAAAATGAGATCAGCCGATTTAAAAATACAAAAGTAAGGCAGGTATTGCGGGCTACTAACAGATACGGAAACCTTCTCGCTATCAGCTATCATCCGGACTATTTACGGGATGGCCTAGACAGAGAGATGCTTTTAGGAAAATTATGGCTTGATACAGAAATGCAACCAGAATTAAAGCAGGTTCTTCTCGCGGAAAAAGCAGACTTGTTGGAAGGAGATATTCCGTATTTTACAACAGAACCAGGACAACCCCATATCTACGACAGCCACGGGCGTTGCTATGAAAACTACTATAAAACAAGTAGCTTGGCAAAAACACTCGAAAAAATAGATGGGCTTGGTCCAAAAGATTATGAAGAACAGCTACAAATTATTAAACTTTCAATGCTGGCACTTGAATCATCTCCATCAGATAAAAAGTCAAGTTACATCCCTTCCATTCCGGATAACCAAATAGATCGAGATCCGTTCTTAGAAGAAGCAAAAAGAGTAGCGGATTACCTGATAGATAAGTCTATACAAGGAACAAATAATGGACAAGAGGATGTCTCTTGGATCGGGACCCGCCTTACTGACAATGCAGAAAGCCTCTGGAGAATTGCTCCTCTAGGGAATGATTTATATGATGGAATAAGCGGTATTGCTCTGTTTTTTGGTTATTTATATAAATATACTAGAGATTCGAAGTATAGGGCCTATATACAAAAATGTTTACCTCCTATAAAAGACTCTCTTCAGGAGATATTAGCTTATCCTAAGTATGCTTCATTAGGCGCTTTTACTGGAGTATTATCTAATATTTATACGCTTAACCACCTAACAAAAATATTAGATGAACCTTCCTTAATGGAAGCTGTAAATAAAGTGATGCCAAAGCTCATTGAATCTATTCCATATATACAGGAAGTGGATATTATAGATGGTTCAGCAGGCTCACTTATTGTCTGTCTAGATCTTTACAAACAGACAGGAGATGAAATCTTCTTGGAAGCATCAAAGAAATTCGGAGAACATATTCTTCAAAAAGCTATACCTCAAACTATAGGCATTGGTTGGAAGATATCCGTCTCCGAAGATGCATTACCTGGTTTCTCTCACGGAACTTCTGGTATTGTTTGGGCCTTGCATGAACTTTATCAACTGACCGGGGAGCAAATGTTATATGATACCCTCAAACAAGGATTAGCTTATGAACGAAGCTTGTACATGGAAGACAAAAAGAATTGGGCCCTCCCAAGCGCTGCTGAGCTGCCTCAACTCCCTTGTGCTTGGTGTCATGGAGCATCGGGTGTAGTTTTATCTCGTCTGCTATTGAAAGAGGCAGGTTACTCCGATTCTCTTATTGACATTGAAATCAGAGACGGTTTAGAGACCATTATAAAAGAAGGATTCGGTAGAGACCATTCCCTTTGTCATGGAGATGTAGGAAATTTAGATGTGCTGTTGCTGGCAAGCAAAGTACTTAAAGAGGATATTTGGAAACAGTACAGCTATGCAGTAGGAGAACATGTATTGGATGAAATTCAACAAGGTGGTTGGAAAAGCGGTCTCCCTCAGTACCTAGAAACATATGGTGCAATGGTAGGCATTTCAGGTGTCGGCTTAGGACTACTTAAGCTTTATGATATAAACGGGGTTCCTTCAATAACTCACTTAGAATCTATAACAGCACTAAAATAAGTTTTGAATTTCAACTACCTATAGCTCTAGATATCTAGAGCTATAGGTAGTTTATAGGAGGTTAAATAATGTCATCTAGACAGAAGCAAAAAAGAATAAAGCGCTGGACAAATGTTCCGGTTATCAGGCAGGTGAGTCAAAACGAATGTGGGCCAGCCTGTCTTTCTATGATTTTTGCTTTCTACGAACTTAAAGTTCCTCTTTACATTCTTAGCGAAGAGTGCCAAGCATACAGAAACGGAGTCAGCGCATTAACTTTAAAGAACGTCTCAGAAAATTACGGATTCAAATGCCGTGCTTTTAAGATAGAAAAACTGGACCAACTCCATCAAATTACTTTGCCTGCTATCCTACACTGGGATCACAGCCATTATGTAGTTTTGGATAAAATCAAATCTGGATCAGCTATCATTATTGACCCTGCTCAAGGCAGAAAAAAAATAAACCTAACGGAGCTAGAGCAGCATTTTAGCGGAATAGTGCTTACGTTTGAATGCACAGAGCGAGTAAATAAGGGATCCAGTAATAAGAGCAGTAACAAAATGCTTCTCTATTACGCTATGATTAAACCGAAGTACAGCATTTTAATGATTATATTTTCCATCCTTGTTCAGGCCCTTAGCCTGACCGTACCCTTTATGATAGGTTATATTGTCGATAGGTATATGGATTTTGAAAAATCCTCTATAATCAGCAATATTTTTTTAATTATAGGAGCCATTTTTGTTACTAGCCTACTTTTTTCCTATATTAGAAGTATTCTATTTGCACAGCTTCAAAGACATATCAGTACTAAGCTATCTGCAGATTATCTAACACATCTATTAAAACTTCCGCTTACCTTTTTTGAACAACGGAATACAGGAGACCTTGCAACAAGACTGAACAATATCTCGATGATTCGGGAGATCCTATCAACTACCGGAATCGCAATAATTTTGGATGTAACAATGATTTTGATATGTCTAATTACCATGTTTACACAGTCAGTATTTTTAAGTGGAATAACCTTAATAATCGCCATAACTGAAATTTTTCTGATGCTTCTCTTTTTAGGTTCAATAAGAAGCTATTCACAACAAGAATTGGCGGTTCAGGGGACCGCTCAAAGTTATTTGATGGAAGGACTACGTAGCATTCTACTAGTTAAGTCTACACGAAGGGAAGACAAAATTCTTAATGGCTGGACAGAACTATTCTCGGAGCAAATGAATTACTTCTCCTTAAGGTTTTCTCGAAGTGGTCTTTTAAACAGCATTGTAAGCAGCATGGGCTTAGTTGCTCCGCTACTTCTTTTAATGCTGGGAATGAGGGAGATTTCTAATGGATTTATGACTATCGGTGCCCTAATAGCATTTAATTCTTTAGCTCTCTCCTTTTTAACGCCCATTAATTCTCTCATTACTTACTTTCAATCCTTTCAAATTTTGTTCAGTGCTTTTGAAAGGGTCTTTGATGTACTCTCTGCAAAAACAGAGCAAAATCTACAACTTAGCGGAAAAACAAAAATCGATTTTAAGAATACTCCTATAGTTTTTGATGATGTAAGCTTCGCCTATAAAGGAGAATCACCTGTCTTACATAACATTTCATTGAGTATAGAACCAGGACAAAAAATAGGTATTGTAGGACCGACTGGTAGTGGAAAAAGCTCTTTAATTAAATTACTGCTTGGGCTCTATTCCCCTTCCGAGGGCTCTATTTATTATGGATCAGAACATATGAATCAGGTGGATTATGAAGATTTGAGAACTCAGATTGGCATAGTCCTTCAGGAAACGTACCTGTTTAATGACACAATTTATAAAAATATATCTTTCTTCGAGGACTTACCTGTAGACCAATTGGAGCAAGCCGCCCAACTAGCATCACTACACGAGGATATCCTTTCAATGCCGCTTAAGTATAACACGGTTATCGGGGAAAACGGCCAAAATTTATCCGGGGGACAAAGGCAGAGATTAGCCATAGCCAGAGCTCTAGCTACGAGCCCTTCTCTTTTAATTTTAGATGAAGCAACCAGTCAAATGGATTCACTAACCGAGCAGAAGCTTAATGATACTTTCCGGAAAAATGGTATTACCCAGTTGGTTATCGCTCATCGTTTGGCAGCCATTACTGATGCAGATGCTATCATTGTTATGGATCAAGGGCGTATCGAGGCAATCGGCAGCCACGATACTCTGCTTAATGAATGTGAACTTTATCGCCTGTTGTGGTCACAACAAGCGAAAATGATAACATATAGTTAAAAAATAAACCCGCATCTCATCAGATGCAGGTTTATTTTTTTAATAAGCGTAAAGTGAGAATTAATTACTTAAAAGAGATAGTCTAATTTTATTGTACAAAATTTTTTCGTTGGATTAATCACGATCTATAATGTAAAATGCCTCTATATTCAAACAGGGGAACGATAAAAATTATTCTCTTCTCCATCTTCCCAAAAAACTCTGGTCTTTAAATTATCCTTTACACACTTTAATATTTGATGAATTGTATTATTAAGTACGGCACTAAAAAACAATAAAGCTCATCCTGTCTCACAAGACCAATTCAATCAGGTGCTGCTTCTTAGTATTCAAAGACAAAAAATATTTAGGGTGAAAAACTGCCCACAAAGCTTTTCAGTAGGAACTTTCGCACTTAGATTGACAAACTATAATTTATAGGAGGTGATTACTGAACTAAACTTTACACAATGACTAAATGAAATTTTTTATATAAATATCTCCTTTAGCTATTTCGTTTTTAAGGGCATAGAGATAGAATATGTTCTTAAAAACGAAATATCCAAAGTCTAATAAATAGACTTTGGATATTTCGTTTCATCTTTTACATCAAATTGTAGGTTATGCAAACATTTCCCCTAAAGGTCCAAAAAAGAACAAGATAGCTAAAACAACTACTGCTACCGCCATAATGGTAATAATGGTGCCTTTTTTCACTATAATTCCCTCCTTATTTTGGATAGGTATTTATTTCATTTCAGTACGCATGAAATTCCAGACTCCAGCTAAACTAAACAAGAGAAAACCACCTATTACTGCTAGGTACAAATCTTGGGTTGTCTGTGTAAATCCAAGTTGATTTTCGGGTGTCATAGCATAAGCAGGCTGTGACCAAGGATAATATCTTCCATACTTTGAACCTGTCACAAAGATATTCGGAATTATAAAAGCAAAATTCAAGGCAATTGGAAGAGAAAAGTTTTTCCATTGTATCGCCAGCCAGGTTTGAAGGGCTATAAGAGGCAGAATGGACAACCACCCATTTAGAAACATGCCTAAAAATTCGAAATATGGAAATGTTCCTGTCACCCCCATCACTTTCCCTAATATAAGGAAATACAAAAACATCATAACATTTGTCATTCCTACCAACAGCCAACCCCATATCATCTTTGATAGATAAAAGTATACTTTTGGAATAGGATAGGACAAAAGTTGCTTCCACCCCCCATTTGCATGTTCAAAACGGCAGAGTATTGCCAGATACACACTTGAAAGTAGTGGACAAAGAACAGTTCCATACAAAAACTCGACTTGGGTCCATGCCCCCGTCCATCCTACCATTCCATTCTCTTCAAAAACATGGATATGAGTAACATAGTTGGCCACTCCAACAACAGTAAGAAATAGAGGTGTTATCAGAATAATCAGCCAAATTTGCGTATAGTTCCTAAGCTTCAGCCAATCATTCCATAATACATCTTTAAACATACTCTTCCTCCTAATCTACTTCTCTATTGGAAAAATGTATCGATCCAATGATAGTGAAAAATAAGCCCATGCCAAGGCTAATCCAAACCCATTCCCACTGGTAATTAGGGGAATTAACTATACTAGAAAAATCAGTAATGATATTTTCATTTGAAAATGTTACTTGGTATGGCAGGACCCACGGAAGATATTGTGTAACCCCCGGCAGCTGAATCAAAAATAGCCCCAAGGCTATTCCTACTCCTCCCATCATCATCGGTATCGCCTGATTATTTAATACCATGGACATCCATAGCTGCAGCCCAATAAGAGCAAAAGAAGTCAGATATGGAAACATTGTAAAATAAAAGATTCTAGAGGCATTAAATGTAGCGCTCCCTCCAAATAAAAATCCAGAAAGGCACATAGCACCCATTAAAAATAACCCCGAAAATAGTACACCAAAGCATATCCACATGTAGCGCGTCCAATAGTATTGAGTCTTGGATATTGGCATAGAAAAGATAAGTTTCCACGACCTTGCCTGGTGCTCTAAATTAGCAATATACGAGCATAAAATTGTAACGGAAAGGTGGATAATAAAATAGTTGCCGTAAAATGTAATCATCCATATGGTACCCCAAATGTTATAACTCCTACCTTCCGAGACCTCCTGCTGTATATCACCAGCATTCAGCAAAAGTAGCAGAGTTACCCCTCCTACTAATACAGCAGGGAAAAATAGGACAAGTCCCCAAAACCATGAACGTTTTATTTTAACTAAATCGGACGAGAATATCGGTCCCATTATAAGCTCTGTCCTTTCCCTGTAAGATCTAAGAAGATATCTTCAAGTGACTTTTTCATACCTTCCAGGCGGGAGACTGTAAATCCGGCCTCTACTAGTACCTTGTTGGCTTCCCCAGCTATAGATGGTGAAGATTCTTGAATATACACAGTCCCTTCTTCTTCTTCAAAATTTGCCTCAATGCCTTTATGTTTAAGAGAACTAGCTGCTTCCAAGGGCTTATCGACTTTTATTTTAATTTTAGGTTCACTTTCTTTCCTTAGAACCTCAATAGAATCTTGAAAAAGCATCTTCCCATTTTGAATAATACCCACCTGAGTTGCCATCAACTCTATTTCACTAAGTAAATGACTTGAAACCAAAACAGTCATTCCAAACTTTGCAGGCATTTCTTTAATAAGTTCACGTATTTCATGAATACCAGCAGGGTCAAGACCGTTGGTTGGTTCATCTAGAATTAAAAGCTGCGGACGATTCAACAAAGCAGTTGCAATACCCAACCTTTGTTTCATTCCTAGGGAATAATTTTTAACCTTTTTATCCTTGGCACCTTCTAGCTGAACAATTTTGAGTACCTCCTTTACTCTATCTGTATTATCTATTCGCAGCAGTCGCCTGGCAGCTTCTAAATTTTCATATCCGCTGAGATGACCGTAGTAGGTCGGTGTTTCAACAAGAGATCCAATTTTCCCTAAAATTGACAAGCGATCCTTCTTTAAATCCTGATCAAATATCTTCACATCACCTTTAGTGGGGCGAATAAGACCAAGCAACATACGAATAGTCGTAGTTTTCCCTGCACCGTTCGGACCTAAAAATCCGTAAATCTCACCTTGACTGACTTTCATGTTTAAAGAATCTACAACTATATTTTTTTTGTAGGTCTTTGTGAGATTATTTGTATTGATAATTAGTGAGTTCATTTTGTATCTCCCTTCACTATTTAATTAAGGAATAATTACCGTCTAAGGAGTCACTAGTGCCCCACCTAAAGAGGCAAGACAAGCTGTAATATCCTGTATGGCTTTTTCAATCCGTTGAATAGAATTTATATCAATTGAAAGCTGGTCTTTTTGCTCATTTATACAGTTCATTATTTCTGCTCTTTCTTTTGAGTTAAAATAATCTTTTAATAATCCTGTCTCTTTCAGCAAATATAAAAGAACAACTGTCTGTTCATCAGGAACTTTATTATAGATGAGCTGAGAATGAATCATTTTAACAACTTGTTCTCGCGATTGATTAATCTCGGTGATTTTTCGTAGAGGTAGAAAAGGAACTTTTAAACCTAAGGTGATTGCCCCTTTTTTTTGCAGTTCTTGAAGAATAGAATTGTGTATCTTTCCTCGTAACCGGGTTTTGAAATGGAAATACTTAATCCAAGCTTTTAATTTTCTCGTTCTAAATGATTTGACAAGAATAAGGATAACTTGGTCCAAATAATCATCTCCAGTTGTATCAGCATCAACAACTATAACTTTTCCCTTTGTATCCAACTCTATTTTCTTTTTTAAAAGTAATTCAATAAATATAGCCCCAATGCTATATGTTTCTGTATAGGAACGATACTTCAAACGAAGATGATTCGCCCCTAATAGAACTATTTCTTCTGGCAAAGAAAGCCGATGTTCCATAAATTCACCCTCTATATTAAATAATGTTTAGATAGCTAAAGCCATACATGGAACCAATAGTGAATATAGTTGTCCAAACAGCTAAGCTAACAGTCATCCAACTTATCACTTGCGTCCGAGAGGAACCAAATGTTAAGGCCAAAACAGCAGCAATGTCAGTACCAACAAAAATTGGCGCAAGAAGCGCTAGACCTGGAATACCGTATCGCTCCCAAATTTTTCTGGATCTTGTTTCTTGTTTGGAGGGAGCCGTAATCCCTTTTGCTTTTCTTCTTTTTTCTCTCCATGCGTAAAATTGCTTAAAGAAAAATCCTAGTAGTAAAACTAAAAGCAAGTTACCAGTAAAAGCCACTATTGCAACTCCAAACGGTGGCAGCCCCCATGCCACACCGATAGGAACTACAATAGATACATCCATCCAAGGAGCGAAAGCAACAACAAAAATTACAACAAATTGCAAGACAGTCGATTGATCTTGTGCCCATTCAAGCATTACATCACTTCCTTTTTAATATTTATTTAATTTACGAACCGTCAGCCAATACACCAGGTATTGACCAATACCCAAAAATCCAATGGCGAAAAAGGGAGTAAGAACAAACTCAGAAAATAGGAAACAAATTCCTGCAGTAACCGGCAATCCAACTGAAAAGAAGATATAAACATTTCTACATGCTTTATGAGTAACCCATTGCTGCCCTTCGTCCATGTCAAGAAATTCGGAAGGAAGAAGCCCAGAGAAGCGGATTCTGTTTTCAGGATGTTTTTGGTTATAGTATCTTATCAGGATCGCCCAAATAAAAGTTAAGGCAGTAAGTAGAAAGAGACATATCCTAGCCAACAACTGTTTTTCATCCTGAGGATTATACAGAGAAAAAATAAAAAAAGTAACTAACAGAATAAATAAAAACAGAGGAACAATAGGAGATTTTATTAGTTTTTGTAACATTTTGCTCACCCTTTCTCTTCGAGGAAAAAAACTTCTTCTACTGTAACTTGAAAAGCTTTGGCAATTTTTAAGACTAACGTTATGGAGGGTGCATAATCCCCTTTTTCAATCAACCCAATCGTTTGTCTTGTGGCCCCAATTTTTTTAGCCAAATCTTGCTGAGACCACTTGTGACGTGCGCGCATTTCTCTGACTCTATTAATTAGCATCCCACTAACCCTTTCCATAAATTAACTAATTTTAGAATAAATTAAATAACTATAAATGTCAATAATCATTTTCATTTTGCAAAGGATAATTGCGTAAATATAAAAAAACACCCAAATTCATCATTTAAAAATATTTATTTAATAAAATATATATATATTAATGGTTTTTTTTTACTTTACATATATAAAATTAAAGC